>JANPNU010000195.1:0-7265 GCA_031427615.1 Burkholderiales bacterium | reverse complement strand
AAAGCTGTAGAAAAAAAGAATTGGGTCCCCGCCTGCGCGGGGACTGCGGTTCAAGCAAAGCTTGAACCTTGGTTTGGGTCTCGCGGCTTCAAAATATCGAAGCGGCGAGGTTGTCCAAGACCGTAGGGTTGAAACGCAAGTTTCAATTAATTGACGCAAGTTTCCCTACGCAGATGGCGTAACCCGCAACGATTTCATGCGGTTGAATTTTCAACCGCAAGATCTCCAAGCGAATATCGCTATGAGTATGGATGCAGGCACTCATGCAGGCATTCATTTTTCAACGAAAGGAGATCAAACGTGAGTTTGAATCTGGAAGGCAAGAAAGAAGTCGTCTCGGAAGTGATCGCGAATATCGCGAAAGCGCAGACGATGGTGTTGGCTGAGTATCGTGGTACGGGTGTGGTCAATATGACCAACTTGCGCGCTGACGCGCGTGCAAAAGGCGTTTACCTGCGTGTGATCAAAAACACGTTGGCGCGCCGCGCAGTCGAGGGAACTTCGTTTGAAGTGCTCAAAGACCAAATGGTTGGCCCATTGATTTACAGCTTCTCGGAAGATGCGGTTGCCGCGGCAAAAGTCGTCAATGACTTCGCCAAAAGCAATGAAAAATTTGTCATCAAGGCGGGTGTTTATAACGGCAAGGCTCTCGATGAGACCGCCGTTAAGGCGCTTGCGAATATCCCAAGCAAAGAAGTGCTGCTTGCGCAGTTGGTGGGCTTGTTGCAATCGCCTATCTCTCGTATTGCACGCGTGCTTGCGGCGGTGGCAGAGCAAAAAACCGGGCCGGCAACCGCGGCTTAATGATTCGCAATTGGTAATTCGCGGATCAAACGGCAACAAATTAGTCAGCAAACATTTAATTCAACAGTATTAGTAAAGGAAACACATCATGGCATTCGATAAAGACGCATTTTTGGCATCCCTCGACACAATGTCGGTCATGGACTTGAACGATCTCGTTAAAGCGATCGAAGAAAAGTTCGGCGTATCGGCAGCAGCAATGTCCGCGCCAGCAGCGGGTGGTGGTGGCGCGGCCGTTGTTGAAGAGAAAACCGAATTCAACGTAATGTTGGTTGACTTTGGTGCTAACAAAATCGGTGTGATCAAGGCAGTACGTGAGATCACCGGACTGGGCCTGGCTGAAGCCAAGGCGCTGGTTGAAGGCGTGCCAAAGGCAGTTAAAGAAGGTGCCAACAAAGCTGACTCTGAGTCGATGAAAAAGAAACTCGAAGACGCTGGCGCAAAAGTCGAATTGAAGTAATTCGTTTGACTTTTGTTTCTACCATTCCCGCAATGGCCTTTGCCGTTGCGGGAATGGATTTCAGAAACGTCAGGTTCGCGAAGTGCAATGTGCGCGCGTTGTTTCAGTCAAAAATGCCTGAATTAACCCGCCAGTATTAGAGTTTCAGAATTGGGAACTTCTAAAAACCTGTCCTTTACCGGTGAAGGCCGGTAGCCAATTTTTGGTTGCCATTGAACCCGCAACAGAAATTGGACCCCTGCCTGCGCAGGGGCGGGAGTTTTTGGGGTTTTTAGAAGTTCCCAATTAAGCCAAGAAGCTAAATCAAAGTGAGGATATGTTGTCCGACATTTTGATTTGCCTTCTGACACGACTGCAGAAGGCGTTTGGTCCGGGTGACGTCAGTCACTGTCCGCCAGCGAAGGGTAGCGGCCCTTCACCAAATGACGCCGACATAACACTGTCTGCGCCAGTCGAAGAACCTTGACGCATCGAGCCTCGCTGCGTTCCACAACGTTCGGAGATTAGTAAATGCCCCAAACAGCAACTTCCCCAGCAGCTTCCCGATATACCTACACCGAGAAAAAGCGCATTCGCAAATCGTTTGCCAAACGTGCCAGTGTTCTCGATATCCCATTTTTGCTGGCCACCCAGTTGAATTCGTACGCCGAATTCCTGCAGGCGGATGTCGCCGTTGCCAAGCGCAATTTGCAGGGATTGCAGGCGGCGTTTGATTCGGTATTCCCGATTGTTTCGCACAACCAGTTTGCGCGTCTGGAATTTCAAAGCTACACACTCAGCCAGCCACCATTCGACGTGTTGGAATGCCAACAGCGCGGATTGACCTATGCATCACCGTTGCGCGCAAAGGTTCGTTTGGTGATCATGGATCGTGAAGCGTCCAAGCCAACCGTCAAGGAAATGAAAGAGCAGGAAGTTTACATGGGCGAGATTCCGCTCATGACCCAAAACGGCTCGTTTGTTATCAATGGCACCGAGCGGGTCATTGTTTCGCAGTTGCATCGTTCACCTGGCGTGTTTTTTGAGCACGATCGCGGCAAGACCCATTCTTCAGGCAAGTTGTTGTTTTCGGCGCGCGTTATTCCCTACCGTGGTTCATGGCTCGATTTTGAGTTTGATCCAAAGGACTATTTGTATTTCCGCGTTGATCGTCGCCGCAAAATGCCGGTCACAATTTTGCTCAAGGCGCTGGGTTATACGCCGGATCAAATCCTCCGTGAATTTTTTGAATTTGATCAATTCCAGATCACCAAAAAAGGTGGAATTGAATTGGAATTGGTGTTGGACCGCCTGAAAGGCGAGACGGCTAAATTCGACATCTTGTCGAAAGATGGCAAGGTCATCGTTCAAAAGGACAAGCGCATCACCGCCAAACATCTTCGCGATATGGAAGCGGCCAAAATGAAGACGCTCCCGGTCAACGAGGAGTACCTGATTGGTCGTGTGTTGGCCACCAACATCGTCAATACAGAAACAGGCGAAGTTGTTGCCAATGCAAACGAAGAGCTGACTGAAGTCAGCTTGCGTAAGTTGATCGACGCTGGCGTGGAGTCAATCTACACGCTTTACACCAACGATCTTGATCAGGGCGCCTACATTTCGTCAACGCTTCGCATTGATGAAACGGTTGACGTGCTGAATGCAAAAGTTGCGATTTATCGCATGATGCGTCCAGGTGAGCCGCCGACAGAAGACTCGGTTAACACCTTGTTTAACGCGCTGTTCTTCTCGCCTGACCGTTATGACTTATCGGCAGTCGGCCGCATGAAATTCAACCGCCGCGTCGGTCGTGATGAACTCACCGGGGCGATGACGTTGTCGACCGAGGATATTGTTGCCGTGATCAAAATTCTCGTCGAGTTGCGCAATGGTCGCGGCGAAGTTGATGATATTGATCATCTGGGAAATCGCCGAGTTCGTTCTGTTGGCGAGTTGGCGGAAAATCAATTTCGTTCAGGTCTGGTGCGTGTTGAGCGCGCGGTACGTGAGCGCCTGTCGCAGGCTGAATCAGAAAATCTGATGCCGCACGATTTGATTAATGCCAAGCCGGTTTCGGCCGCAATCAAGGAATTTTTTGGTTCGTCGCAGTTGTCACAATTTATGGACCAGACCAATCCGCTTTCAGAGATTACCCACAAGCGCCGTGTTTCGGCACTGGGTCCAGGTGGTTTGACGCGTGAACGTGCCGGTTTTGAAGTGCGTGACGTGCATCCGACCCACTATGGTCGTGTCTGCCCGATTGAAACACCGGAAGGCCCGAACATTGGCCTGATCAATTCGCTGGCGCTTTATGCGCAGGTCAACGACTACGGTTTTATTGAAACCGCGTATCGCAAGGTCGTTAACAATAAAGTCACCAATGAAATTGAGTATTTGTCCGCCATTGAGGAAAGCAAGTACACCATCGCACAGGCAAACGCGGATACGGATAAAGCCGGCCATTTTGTAGATGAGTTGGTCAGTTGCCGTCAGCATAACGAATTTATGTTGGCGCGTCCGGAGACCATCGATTACATTGACGTTGCGCCGGCACAGATTGTGTCGGTTGCCGCATCGCTGATTCCGTTCCTTGAGCACGATGACGCGAACCGTGCGTTGATGGGTTCAAACATGCAACGTCAGGCCGTGCCATGTTTGCGTGCCGAGAAATCACTTGTTGGTACGGGTATTGAGCGAACCGTCGCAATGGACTCGGGTACCGCCGTATTGGCGCGTCGTGGCGGACGGGTTGATTTTGTTGATGCGGGACGTGTTGTGATCCGTGTTAATGACAACGAAACCAATGCGGGCGAAGCCGGCGTCGATATTTATAACCTCACCAAGTATGTGCGTTCAAATCAGAATACCAACATTAACCAGCGTCCGCTGGTGAAGGTTGGCGACATCCTGGCAAAAAACGACGTGATTGCCGATGGCGCATCCACCGACATGGGTGAGTTGGCGTTGGGCCAGAACTTGTTGGTCGCATTTATGCCATGGAACGGTTATAACTTTGAGGACTCAATCCTCATTTCAGAGCGCATTGTTGCTGAAGATCGCTACACTTCGATTCATATCGAGGAATTGACTGCAGTTGCACGCGACACCAAGTTGGGCCCCGAGGAAATTACCCGCGACATCTCCAATTTGTCCGAGCGCATGCTTGGTCGTTTGGATGAATCCGGCATTGTTTACATCGGCGCTGAAGTGGAGGCGGGTGACGTGTTGGTCGGCAAGGTCACGCCAAAAGGCGAAACTCAGTTGACGCCGGAAGAAAAATTGCTGCGGGCAATTTTCGGTGAAAAAGCGTCGGACGTGAAAGACACATCGTTGCGTGTCCAGTCGGGTATTTCCGGAATTGTGATTGATGTGCAGGTGTTTACGCGTGAGGGAATTGTTCGGGATAAACGCGCGCAGCAAATCGTTGACGACCAGCTCAAGGATTACAAAAAGGACTTGGCCGATCAGTTGCGCATTGTTGAAGATGACGCGTTCCAGCGTATCGAAAAGATGTTGATTGGCAAAGTTGCCAAGGGTGGCCCGAAAAAACTTGAAAAGGGCGCCAAGTTGACCAAGGCATATCTAACCGATTTGCCACGTCATGATTGGTTTGATATTCGCCTGACTGACGACGACGACGCGCGTCAACTTGAAACGCTCAAAGAGGCGCTTGATTTAACGCGCAAAGAATTTGACAAAGCGTTTGACGAAAAGAAACGCAAATTGACGCAAGGCGATGAATTGCCGCCGGGCGTGCAAAAAATGGTCAAAGTCTATGTCGCTGTTAAACGTCGCCTGCAACCGGGTGACAAGATGGCGGGTCGCCACGGAAACAAGGGTGTGATCTCGAAGATTGTCCCGGTTGAAGACATGCCATTCATGGCGGACGGAACACCGATGGATATCGTGTTGAATCCGCTGGGTGTGCCGTCCCGAATGAACGTCGGTCAAATTTTGGAAACCCATTTGGGCTGGGCAGCAAAGGGCTTGGGTCACAAGATTGGTGCGTTGCTGAAATCCGGCGCGGACGAGACAAAAGTTCGCGGCTTTCTCGACAAGGTCTATAACACCAGCGGCAAAAAAGAAGCGCTGAGTGAGCTGTCATCGGTCGAAATTTCGGAGCTGGCAAAAAATCTGACTAACGGCGTACCGTTTGCCACGCCGGTTTTTGATGGCGCAGCAGAATCGGAAATACGCGGCATGCTCGATTTGGCCTATGACGACGAGACGGCAAAACGGTTGGGCCTGAACGCCACCAAAACCCAGGCGACCTTGTATGACGGCCGCACGGGCGAAGCTTTTGAGCGCACCGTTACGATTGGTTATATGCACATCTTGAAGCTGCATCACTTGGTTGACGACAAGATGCACGCCCGTTCAACCGGTCCGTACTCGCTGGTGACGCAGCAGCCGTTGGGTGGTAAGGCGCAGTTTGGTGGTCAGCGCTTCGGTGAGATGGAAGTGTGGGCGCTGGAAGCCTACGGTGCGGCGTACACGCTGCAGGAGATGCTCACCGTCAAATCGGATGATACCAATGGACGAACCAAGGTTTACGAATCCATCGTCAAGGGTGAACACAAGATCGAGGCGGGTATGCCGGAATCGTTCAACGTTTTGGTCAAGGAAATCCGTTCACTTGCCATTGATATTGATTTGGAGCGGCATTAATGACGTAAGCGCAGCCAGACGGTGGGCCGCGCCGGTTATGCCGGCACAACCCGCCGCCTGCTCTTTCGACTGATCCCGCAACTGTCCAGACAAATACTTGGAGTAATAAATGAAAGCTCTACTAGACCTATTCAAGCAAGTGACGCAAGAAGAAGAATTTGATGCCATCAAGATTGGTTTGGCGTCGCCTGAAAAAATCCGTTCATGGTCCTACGGTGAAGTTAAAAAACCGGAAACCATTAACTACCGCACATTTAAGCCGGAACGGGATGGACTGTTCTGCGCAAAAATTTTCGGACCGATCAAGGATTACGAATGTTTGTGCGGCAAATACAAACGCCTGAAACATCGTGGTGTGATTTGTGAAAAGTGCGGCGTTGAAGTCACGCTGTCCAAAGTTCGTCGCGAGCGAATGGGTCACATTGAGTTGGCATCGCCGACTGCGCATATTTGGTTTTTGAAATCTCTGCCGTCCCGATTGGGCATGGTGCTTGATATGACCCTGCGTGATATTGAGCGGGTGTTGTACTTCGAAGCGTTTGTCGTGGTTGATCCTGGTATGACGCCGTTGAACAAGTGCCAGCTTTTGACCGAAGATGATTATCTGGCCAAGGTGGAAGAGTACGGTGACGATTTCACCGCATTAATGGGCGCCGAGGGCGTGCGTGAGCTATTGCGCAAACTCGACATCAAGTCCGAGATGGAGCAGCTTCGCAAGGACTTGGGTAACACCGGTTCGGAAGCAAAAATCAAAAAAATCGCCAAGCGTACCAAGGTCCTTGAGGCGTTCCAGAAGTCTGGTATCAAGCCGGATTGGATGGTCATGGAAGTGCTGCCAGTGTTGCCACCGGATCTGCGTCCGTTGGTGCCACTCGACGGTGGTCGTTTTGCCACGTCGGATTTGAATGACCTCTATCGCCGCGTGATCAACCGTAACAATCGTTTAAAGCGTTTGCTGGAATTAAAAGCGCCGGAAATTATCGTTCGCAACGAAAAGCGGATGTTGCAGGAGTCGGTTGACTCATTGCTCGATAACGGTCGTCGTGGCAAAGCCATGACAGGTGCCAACAAGCGTGCATTGAAGTCACTCGCCGACATGATCAAAGGCAAGTCGGGCCGTTTCCGTCAGAACTTGCTCGGTAAACGTGTTGACTACTCCGGCCGCTCGGTCATTGTGGTCGGACCAACGTTGAAATTGCATCAGTGTGGTTTGCCGAAAAAGATGGCGCTGGAACTGTTCAAGCCGTTTATTTTCCACAAGCTTGAAGTGCTGGGTGCCGCAACCACGATTAAAGCCGCCAAAAAAATGGTGGAAGCTGAAGAGCCGTTGGTTTGGGACATTCTTGAAGATGTG
>JANPNU010000194.1:0-4065 GCA_031427615.1 Burkholderiales bacterium | reverse complement strand
TGGCGACGCCGATGGCGGCCAATGCCGCAACCAAGGCGCGTTGTTTGATGTTCTGCATATAAATCCTCTCTAATGACGCGTTGATGGCAAAAATACCAAGTGCAATAGTGACTTGACAATAACCTGCAAATTTTATCGGTTCGTGGCAAATCATGACCCCTAAATTGTTATCTTGTCGCTTTTTTGCAACAATTTTCCCTTGCGGCACTTGCGAGCATGCTGGTGTGACTGCGTAGGCCATAAAAAAACGGAGGCCGAAGCCTCCGTTTTTGATTGCCAACCCGCTACTTATGTCAACTATTTGAAAGTGTAACTTGCACTTAACGACGGATAAATGCCAAACGCGTTATGGAAGTTCAAGTTGGTGCCGGTGGTCGAGTCACCCCAATACGCATCAAACGGCGGCTTTTCATTGGTGAGATTGCGAACCACCATGCGCAAGGTCAGGTTTTTGATGCCCGTGTAGGTGGCGTTGATATCCACTGTACGCCACGCCTTTACCTTACAAGCACCAGGCAATGCGGCCACTGCAGCCCCCAACAACTGAACGCAGGTGAATTGGCTGGTGGAGTTGTTCCAGCCGCCAATGTAATTGATGCGCGCACCGAAACTAAAGTCCCCCGTGACCCAGGTTGTTGCCACGTTTCCGCGGAAGCGTGGAAGTCCCAGCCCATTCGTGATCGCGTTGACGCCGCCAACTGCTTCGACCAATGTTTGTCCTTTCTCCCGTGAGGTCTTGTTGCTGAGGTTGTATGTTCCGGAGAAAGTATTGGTCAGGCGGCCATGGGCGCCGAGACTCACGCGCTGTGCGACATCAAAATCGATGCCCTTGACTTGGGTTGATCCCAGATTCAACCAGCGACGATCCACGGTTTGAATGGGCCCCGAATTAGGAATGCCTGGTAGCCCAGCCAGTGGATTGGGATCACGTAGGACGGTGCCCACAAATCGCGTGTCGCCGGCAAACAAGGCATTGACCGTGAAGTTGGATGAAAAACGGTCGATCTCATCGTCGCGGCGAATGTCGAAATAGTCCATGGTTAGACTGATGTTTTTCGTCACGTCCCAAACAATGCCGAGATTCTTGCTGGCCGACGTTTCAGGGCCAACGTTTGGATTAGGCACGATCTGTGCCGAAACCGTTCTGCTGCAGTCTTCAGGCGCCAGTGTCACCGGGCAGCGAATGGGATCATTGACGGTCTGGAAAGACCGAACCGCCGCTTTTGACGTTTGCGACAATGTTGGCGCGCGGAACCCGGTTGAATAGCTGGCGCGCACTGCAAATGTTGGCAACGCTTTCCATCTCAGGCCGTATTTTGGATTAGTGGTATTGCCAAAATCCGAATAGCGGTCATACCGCCCGGCAATCGTCGCTTCAACGGTTTTCAGAATTGGAAACACCGCTTCGGTGAAGAACGATGATTGTGTTCTTGAGCCATCCGCAAATGACGCGCCCAAACCAACGATCTGGGCGTCAACAATGCGTTGATCGGGCGTAATCAGGATTTCATCTTTGCGGAATTCGGCTCCAACAGCAACTCCGATAGGGCCGCCAGGGAGTTTTCCAAATTCAGATGAAGCTTTGAAGTCGATCATTTTTGCGGAGGATTCGCCTTTATTGGTGGTGCGGGTGCTAATTCGATCAACCATTGCCTGACTGTTGGAGCCGAAGAAATTCCAGGATTGGTCATTGATGGCGTTCTGAACAGCAGGAAACAGCAGCCTGCGTCCGCTTGAAACATTGGCGGTGCTCTTGTTAAAAAGCAGGGCCGATTCCCAATCCCATCCGCCAACGACTCCCTTCAAGCCGGCGAGGATGCGGCTGTCTTCCGTGCGGCTGATGTCTTTGCTGCGGCCCAGGTCAACCCAGCGATAACGCAAGCCGATCGGGAATGCGTAAGGGTTGTCGCGGTGTCCAACCGGCAATACAAGTTGAAACCGTTGCGCCTGGCCGGCGGCATTGCGCCAGATGGTCGCTGTTTGTGGGTTGCTGGAAGCGGGTGCGCCGGTGAATTCACTGGTGGTGCGGGAGAAACTCGCTTCGCCAAAGGCGGTGAGGTTTGCGCTGATGTCGAATGTGCCGCGCATGAAGGCGGTATCGCGCTCGGAACGGCTGCTCTGCTCCAAATCATTCCACTGGTTGTATCGGCACAAACCGCCCTGAAGCAGGGCTGGCGGGCAGCCCGGTGCCGCTGCCTGAAGGGTGCCAAATACATTGCTGCCGCGTACGGCCTCGCGGTAGTAGTTGGGCGGGTATGAGAGTGAGCTCAACACACTTAGACGCCCGTAGAGTGCGTTCTGCCACAAGGTGTCAACGTTGTCTTCACTGCTGATGAGCACTGGTTTGCGCTCAAAGTGCTCATATGTGCCAAAAATGTTGTATCTGTCTTTCGCCAGGTCGCCAAAGCCAAAAGCGACGCTTACGTTCTGGACGAGAAATTCGTTTCCTGGTGTCTGGGAAACGGTGCCTGTGATGGTGGTGCCGGTAAAGTCTTTGCGCAGGATGATGTTGACCACGCCGGCGATGGCATCAGAGCCATAAATTGCCGATGCGCCGTCTCGCAGCACTTCAATACGTTCAATCGCGGAAGCGGGAATGGCGTTCAGGTTGGTAATCACCGTTGAACCGACGTTTGGGTCGTTGAACGCGGCCGGGCTGATGCGCCGTCCGTTGATCAGTGTCAGCGTCGCAGCAGAACCAAGCCCGCGCAATGCAACCGATGCTGAACCGGTTGAGAATCCATTGCCCCCGGTAAGATCGGTCAGCGCGCTGCCGGATGACATCGGCAAATTATTCAGCAACTCCTGAATCGAGGTTGCACCACTTTTGCGGATATCCTCGCTCGTAATGATGGTGATTGGGGCGGTGGTTTCAGCATCGACACGTTTGATGTTCGATCCGGTGACTTCAATTTTTTCGACTTTGGCCGGTGCGGTTTGGGCATGTGCGATACCGACGGTGGCAACACCGATCGCGGCTAACGCCACAACCAATGCGCGCTGTTTGATGTTTTGCATAAATGACCTTTCTGGTGATTCGTTGAAGACATGAGATTGGATGCAACCATGCTTACGGTTGATAACTCGCCGATTGTATCGTTTGGGATGTCTAAGAGTCGGCCAAAGCGGGCGAATGTGACATTTATGCAACACGCTTCGGCTTCGGCTATGGCAAACATTTATTTCTCTAAACAGGCGATTGCGCGTGAGGACTCAAGTTGACGCTTTGAGCGGCAGCGGCGATAGCCTGATGTTGAGCCGCAGTCGTTCTGTAAGTGATGCTATAATCACCTGTTGAATGGGCTTGTGCCCATTTTTCGTTTGTGATTCGCGCGGATGGGTGATGCAACCTTGTTCTTCGCCCTGCGCATCGGCGTTATTTTCATAGCGCGCTCGTGGTGCTTAGGCCAAGCCTTGGTGCAACTCTGGTGTCTCGAGCGGGCGCTGGAGTTTGGTTTGGCAAATCTGGAATCCACTGTTGGCATGGCCGTTTCGTCACTGGGGCTCTCGCTCGTTGAAGTCGAGCGCGCGGCCAATGGATTGTTGCGTGTCTATATCGACCGGCCTCAGGGCAAAGGGTCAGTAACCGTTGAAGATTGCTCGATGGTGAGTCATCACTTGTCGCATCTTTTCACGGTTGAAAATGTGGATTACGAGCGGCTGGAAGTGTCGTCGCCTGGGTTGGACCGGGTGCTGAAAACAGCCGCTGATTTTGTGCGCTATCAGGGTCAGCCGGTCAAGGTGAGGCTCAATACCACTGTAGATGCGCGCAAGCGGTTTGATGCGGTGGTGCAGGCGGTTGATGGCGACAGGGTGTTGTTTGTATTGGCGGATGAAGGCGACGCGACGCTGCGTGCCGGGCAGAAAAAAAGCGGCAATGCCAATGCCAAGGCTAAGTCAAAAGCTGGCGCGGAATCACCGGCGGAGCCAAAGACAATTACGGTTGAATTGGCGCAAATCGAAAAGGCGCGACTGATTCCACAGTTGTAAAAGAAAATTTGTACAGGTGGCGCGGGAATTGTAGCCCCTCGTCTCAATTGGGCTGAGTTGGAGATAAAAAATGAG
>JANPNU010000193.1:0-9380 GCA_031427615.1 Burkholderiales bacterium | reverse complement strand
TCGTCGCAACAAAAGCCGACGAGTACATCACCCGATGTCGATGCCGGCAGGTGCGGTGTTACCCGATGATGCCATCGCAGCGCTGACGGCCCCTCACTGGCGGTGTCATCACGTCCCTGCCACAAATGCGTGTCGCTATTTTGTTTGCCGCCGCTGGTCACGATATTTGTCTCAATTGTTAAATGGGTGGATGGGTGGATGGGTGGATGGGTGTAACTGTGAACGGGTGAATAAAAAAACAACTAGTTTCTGATTGCTGCTGGAAAATAAACGCCGCCGATACATCGCGCCTTGAGCAATGGCGATCCCATATCGTGAGCCAACGCCGCCGGTTGATCAATATCCCACACTGCCAGATCCGCCCGCAAACCAACCGCCAGTTTGCCGCGATCGGCCAATCCCAACGCCCGCGCCGCATTGCAGGTGGTGCCACGCAAGGCTTCCTCGGGCGTGAGTCCAAATAATGTGCACGCCATGTTCATCGCCATGCGTATTGACGTGAGTGGTGACGTGCCGGGATTACAATCGGTGGCCACTGCCATCGGCACGCCCGCCGCGCGCAATGCCGCAATCGGCGGCAATTTTGTTTCGTGCAAAAAGTAGAACGCGCCCGGCAATAACACCGCGACGGTGCCGGCTTTGGCCATGGCGTCAACACCCGCCTGACTCAAATACTCCAGGTGATCCGCCGACAACCCGCCAAATTCGGCAACCAATGCGGCACCCGCACTATCGGTGAGTTGTTCGGCGTGACATTTCACCGGCAAATTTAAATGGCGTGCCGCAACAAATAGTCGCCGCACCTGCCCAGCCGTAAATCCAATCGATTCACAAAAGGCATCCACCGCATCGACCAAGCCCTCGGCATGTAACACCGGCAACACGTCAGCAATTAAATAATCGATGTAGGCGTCACTCCGCCTGGCAAATTCCGGCGGCAATGCGTGTGCGCCGAGAAAGGTTGTCCGGACGGTCACCGAATATTCTTGTCCGAGTTGCCTTGCCACCCGCAACATTTTTGCTTCACTGGCCAAATCGAGGCCGTAGCCGGATTTGATCTCGACGGTTGTGACACCATCCGCGAGCAAACTTTGCAAACGCGGCAAACTCTGCGTCAGCAATGATTCTTCACTCGCCGCACGGGTCGCATTCACGGTTGATCGAATGCCGCCGCCCGCTGCAGAGATATCGGCATAACTCGCGCCGTTCAATCGTTGCTCCCATTCGTTCACCCGATTGCCGGCATAAACCAAATGAGTGTGGCAATCAATGAGCCCGGGTGTGACCCATGCACCCTCACCTAATATCTCGGTTGTGGCGTTGATATTTTTTGGCAGATCATCATCGCGCCCCAGCCAGACAATGCGCCCGTCGCGCCACGCAATCGCGCCATCGTCGATGATTGAATTGCTGGTATCCATGCTCGCCATGGTTGCCAAATGCACATTGCGCAGCAGACCATCAAATTGCAAAACACGACTATTCATGAGCGGTTTGAGACATTTTCATCTGAAGAATGGCTATGGTAATAGAGTTTGTGTTTTATTCAATTAGCCAATCATCGCAACATTGGCAGGTTCAGTTTTGCTTCCCGAGCCGTTTGTTTGGCCAAGGGATAACCGGCATCCGCATGCCGCATCACCCCACTCGCCGGATCATTAAATAACACACGACGTAAACGTTCGTCGGCCGCCTCGCTGCCGTCACACACAATCACCACACCGGCGTGTTGCGAAAAGCCCATCCCCACTCCGCCACCATGATGAATACTCACCCAGGTTGCGCCCCCGGCAACATTGAGCATGGCGTTGAGCAACGGCCAATCACTGACCGCATCCGAACCATCCATCATCGCTTCTGTTTCACGATTCGGGCTGGCCACTGAGCCGGTGTCGAGATGGTCACGACCAATCACAATCGGTGCAGCCAATTCGCCGCTGCGCACCATGGCGTTAAACGCCAGTCCCAATCGATACCGGTCATTCACGCCAACCCAGCAAATGCGCGCGGGCAAGCCCTGAAAGGCAATCCGTTCACGCGCCATATCGAGCCAGTGATGCAAATGCGCGTCATCGGCAATCAATTCTTTCACCTTGGCGTCGGTACGATAAATATCGTCGGCATCGCCGGATAACGCCACCCAACGAAACGGACCTTTGCCCTGACAAAACAGCGGTCGGATATAGGCCGGCACAAAGCCCGGAAAATCAAATGCGTTGACGACGCCCATCTCTTTGGCCATCTGCCGGATATTGTTGCCGTAGTCCACCACCGCCGCACCACGGGCTTGAAATGCCAGCATGGCTTCCACCTGGTGCGCCATCGAGCGTTTGGCCGGAACGATGATGCTGTCCGGATTATTTTTGCGTGCCAATTGCCATTCAGCAAAGGTCCAGCCCTGTGGCAAATATCCGTTGATCGGATCGTGTGCGCTGGTTTGATCGGTCACCACGTCCGGGGTCACGCCACGTTTTACCAGCTCGGCAAAGACATCCGCCGCGTTGCCGAGTAAACCAATCGATGTTGCTTTGCCGTCGCGTTTCCCCGCAGCGATCATTGTCAATGCTTCATCGAGATTGGCAGCGCGCTGATCGAGGTAGCGGGTGCGCAAACGAAACTCAATCCGTGATTCATCACAATCCACCGCAATCATCGAAAACCCGGCCATGGTCGCCGCCAACGGCTGCGCACCACCCATGCCACCGAGTCCACCGGTCAACACCCATTTGCCGCGCGCATCACCACCAAAATGCTGATTGGCCATTTCAAAAAATGTTTCGTAGGTACCCTGCACAATGCCCTGCGTGCCGATATAAATCCAGCTGCCCGCAGTCATCTGCCCGTACATCATCAGACCCTTGCGATCGAGCTCGTGAAAGTGCTCCCACGTCGCCCAATGTGGCACCAGATTGGAGTTGGCAATCAACACCCGTGGCGCGTCTTTGTGGGTACGAAACACACCGACCGGTTTGCCACTTTGGATGAGCAGGGTTTCGTCGTCGTTTAACGCACGCAGCGCATCGAGGATAGCGTCAAAACATTGCCAGTTGCGCGCCGCCCGGCCGATGCCGCCATACACCACCAAGGCTGCGGGATGTTCGGCGACTTCCGGATCGAGATTATTCTGAATCATCCGAAACGCGGCTTCGGTCAACCAGCTTTTGCAATGCAGTGTTTTGCCACGTGGCGCACGCACCACACGTGTTGTGTCGAGTCTGATGTCGGCCATTACCGTACCCCCTCAATGGAGCCCACCGGCCCACACAGATTTGCAAACACCCGCCCGCGTACCGCTGCAAACATGATTTCAATATCCGGCGCGAAATAATGATCGAGCGCGTAATGTGCCACCCGTGAACGGACCGCTTGCATGGCCACCTGTAATGCCGGGCTGGTTTTGTGCGGCGCCCGCAAATCAATGCCCTGCGCCGCAGCGAGTATTTCGATCGCCAATATGTAGGCGGTGTTTTCCACCATGTCGCCTAATTTGCGCGCGGCAAATGTCGCCATCGACACATGGTCTTCCTGATTCGCCGAAGTCGAAATTGAATCAACCGACGCTGGATGCGCCAGTGTTTTGTTTTCCGAGGCGAGTGCCGCCGCCGTGACGTGTGCAATCATGAATCCAGAGTTGATGCCGCCATCCTTGACCAAAAATGGTGGCAGACCGGACAGCGTGGCGTCGATCAGTAACGCAATGCGTCGTTCCGCCAGCGCACCAATTTCCGCAATGGCCAGCGCCAGATTGTCGGCCGCAAAGGCGACCGGCTCGGCGTGGAAATTGCCACCAGACAGCACTTCACCGGTATCGGCAAAAATCAACGGGTTGTCCGAGACACAATTGGCTTCATCCAGCAACACCCGTGCCGAATGGCGGATCTGATCCAGACACGCGCCCATCACTTGTGGCTGGCAACGCAGGCTGTACGGATCCTGCACTTTGTCGCAATCAATATGCGAAATATTAATTTCCGAATCAGCCAACAGGGCACGATACGCCACCGCCACATCTTGTTGGCCGCGATGACGGCGCAACTGGTGAATACGCGCGTCGAACGGCGTGACCGAACCCGCAGCGGCATCCACCGACATGGCACCGGACACAATCGCGGTGCGCAACAACTCATCGGCCGCAAATAAATTGCGCAACGCCAACGCGGTGGACACCTGCGTGCCGTTGAGTAATGCCAGCCCTTCTTTTGCTGCCAGTCGCAATGGTTCCAGCCCGGCGCGTTTGAGTCCATCCACCGCCGACAATCGTTCGTGGCCGACATCCACTTCGCCGACGCCAAGCAGTACCGCCGCCATATGTGCCAATGGCGCCAAGTCCCCCGACGCACCGACCGAACCTTTGCCCGGGATAACCGGCAACACATTGGCATTAAATAATCTAATCAGCGCCTCAATCACAATCCAGCGGATTCCTGAAAACCCCTGTCCCAGACTGGAAATTTTGAGCGCCAAAATCAGCCGCACCACATCCGCTGCAAGCGGCGCGCCCACACCCACCGCGTGTGACAGCACCAGATTGGTTTGTAACAACTCAAGTTGGTCTTGCGGAATATGCGTTTGCGCCAACCGGCCAAAACCGGTGTTGATGCCATATGCCGGTGTGCCACTGGCGGCAATTTTTGCCACCGCGTCCGCGCTGGCGTGAATCGCCGGCAGCGCGGCTTGGTCAATGGCAATGTGAATGGTTTGTTGTGCGGCATTCACGCCATCGGCGATGAGCCGAAGATCAGTGACAGTGAAGTTTCCAGGGTGAAGGGTGATTGTGTTGGTGGTCATGGTGAACAAGGCGGGCATGGTGGATTGGCTTGGGATGTGCAGCCGCCATTATCCGCCAGGTCCGGCGAATTGTGAGATTCCTTGCTGTGGGACAAATATTTTGAAACCACAGGTGGACGCCGATGCCAGACGATAAAGTAACTTGACTAAGTTACCGGACTAAGTCATATTTGGCAAAATCCCGACTGCGAGGCTGCCAACATGCTTGTCAACGTACACGACGCCAAGACAAATTTCTCCAAACTGCTTGACCAGGCCCACGCCGGCCAGGAAATCATCCTCGCCAAGGCCGGCAAGCCGTATGCGCGCATGATGCCACTGGCGGTCGAGCCAGCCAAACGCCAGCGCGGTCGACTGCGCGGGGTCATCAATGACAAGAAATTTTTTGCGCCGCTGGGCGACGCCGAACTTGCCGCTTGGGAGAAATCCTGAAACTCCTGCTCGACACCCACACCCTGCTTTGGTGGTGGGGCGACGACAAACGGCTGTCAAAACGCGCGGCCAATGCCATCGCCGACGAGGCCAACAGCGTGATGGTGAGCGCGGCATGTGCATTGGAAATCGCCATAAAATTCCGACTTGGCAAATTGCCCGGCGCGGAAGCGGTCATACACGATTTCGACAAACTAATCGCAGCCGATGGTTTTGAACACCTTGCCATCACCCACCAGCATGCGTTGATGGCGGGTGCATTCGACGTTGCGCACCGCGATCCGTTTGATCGTATGCTTGCCGCGCAATCGGCCATTGAAGGCGCGGCCTTGGTCAGCAACGATGCGGCGATAAAATTATTTCGCGTGAAGTGTCATTGGTAGCGTTGGCGGCACAACGATATCAAACCTTGACCGCTTTTCTTTTTTCGTTTTTCATTTGAGTCGCCACAAATACCGCTCAAACCACGGAGGCACCCGATGACATTCCACCACGATCCCGACGGCCTGCGCTTGCCGATCAAGCTCGATTCGACGTCCAACGGCGAATACCTGCCGATGCCACTTGAGCGCGTGCACCAACACGCCATTGCGATCGCACATGAGACGGCCAATACCAGCGCCAAACAGCTGGGCATTGACCGCCGCAGTTTTTTGATTTCGTCGTCTGGCGCAGCAGCTTCACTCATCGGCATGAATGCCGCCTACGCGGCAGCGGGAAAAACCGGCGGTTTTTTTGACATCACCCCATCGGCAATACTCGATCACGTTGCCGCGCGCACCGCGCTCGACGGCAACGAATTTATTTTTGATGTGCAAGGTCACTTCGTCAATCCGACCGGCGCATGGACCAAACATTTACCAGCGGCGGCGCGGCCATTGCGTATGCCCAAAACCATCGCTTGTGGCCCGAACATGGGATCGGGTGATCGCGATTATTTGAAATGCATCGGTCAGGATGAATTCATCAAGGATATTTTTCTTGATTCCGATACCGACTTGATGGTGCTGTCGTTTGTGCCGTCCACCCGCTTGAACGAACCGTTAACCATCGAGGAGGCTGCTGCCACGGCGCAAATTGTCGAGCGACTCGAAGGCAGCCATCGTTTGTACATCCACGGCCGCATCAACCCCAATTCACCAGGCGACCTGGAGTCGATGGATGAACTGGTCGCCCGTCACAAAATTGCCGCATGGAAAACCTATGCGCAATGGGGCCCGGACGGCAAAGGCTTTTTTCTTGACGATGATATCGGTATCAAATTTATTGAAAAAGCCATCAAGTTGGGTATTCGCAATATCGCCATTCACAAAGGCCTGCCGTTTGGTCCGCGCTCCTATGAACACTCGACCTGCATTGATGTCGGCCGCGTTGCCAAACGTTATCCCAATGTGAACTTCTTGATTTACCACTCCGGTTTGGTTGCTGAAAAAGCCGAAGGCCCCTACGACGAAAAACGCACCGATGGCATTGATGCGCTGATCACCAGCCTGATCAAAAACGGCGTCGCGCCCAACACCAATGTTTTTCCCGAGCTCGGCTCGACCTGGCGCATATTGATGCGCGACCCGGACTCGGCCGCCCATGCCCTGGGCAAATTATTCAAGTATTGCGGCGAAAACAATGTGCTGTGGGGCACCGACTCGATTTGGTATGGCTCACCGCAGGATCAAATTCAAGCCTTTCGCACGTTTCAGATTTCGCCGGCGTTGCGCGACAAATTTGGCTACCCGCTCATTACCAAAGAATTGCGCGCCAAAGTGTTTGGTCTCAACGCCTTAAAAATTTATCCGGTTCCCGCTGACGTATTGAACAAACATCTGAAGGCGGACAAGGTGGCACGGGACCGCGACGCGTATCAACAGCGGCCCGACCCGACCTTTGTCACCCATGGCCCGAAAACCCGACGCGAATTTTTGAATTTGCAAAAATGGACGGCGTAGAGGCGAAAACATTCGATGCGCTGAATGCATTCGTCGTCACATACTGAACATTTCCCGCATCGCACCTTGATTACAAAACCGCATGTCATGCCGACAGAGCACAGCCTTATCGTGCGACGAGGCATCGCATCTCGCCAGACTTGGGCAAATTTTTAACCTGCATTTTCGTAGTTTGTACGGATGGGATTCCTCACATAAAGCCGTTCGGAATGACAATTTTTATCACCGAATCGCCGCAATCACCTTGCCGATCAATTCATTTAATGATGCCGTGCTGTCGATCCAGCGCACCACCATCAATAAATCATTTTCGGTATCAATATAAATAATATTCTGACCATTGCCGTTAAACGTCACGGCTGACGCGGGTGCGGCGGTCAGGCGTTTACGCGCGGGATTGAGATACCAATTGGCGTGACCATATTCACCATTGGCACTGCCCGGTGTGCGCGCCATGCGCAGCCATTCGGGTGAAATAATTTGTTTGTCGTGCCAACGGCCGTTGCGCAGCATCAAATAACCAAACCGCGCCATATCCCAGGCATTGATGAACATACCGCCACCCCAGTGGCCACCGCCGGATACTGACTGCATATGTTGGCCATCGAGCTGCACCCACGAATGGTCATACCCAAACCAACGCCAGGTATTGGACGCGCCAATCGGCTGCATGAGCTGTGTGCGCAACACTTCAGGTAGCGGCCTGCGCCAGACGTGCAGCGCCGCGAGCGCCAGCACATTCACCCGCACGTCGTTGTATTTGAAGCGCGTGCCGGGCGGATTAAGTTTGCGGTTCGCCCATTCGTCCATCTTGCCTTCGGGGCGGTCCGCCCAATCCGGTTTTCCCCACAGCGTGCCCTGCCAATCACTGGTCTGGCGCAGCAAATGATCCCAGCTGATGGGTTGGTTATGCGGCGCATCAAATAAATCGACATCGCGCGGCAGGTAAGGTGCGACGCGATCATGCACATCCCGAATCAAGCCCTGCTGCCAGGCCAGACCGACGGTGGCGGTCAAAAATGACTTGGCAACGCTATGGGTCATGTCAACACTATTTGTTTCACCCCACTCGGCCACCACGTAGCCTTTGCGAATAATCAGCCCATTGATGGCGGCGCGCGGTTTGGTCGGGCCGATCAACCCTCCAAAATGTGGCTCAGCCGCACCAAAAGTTCGGGTTAATGCCAGCGCCTGATCCTTTGGTGCCGGGTTGTCCTTGGTGAGTACAAACCGCACTGCCTCATCAAGCGCGGCGATGTCCATGCCGACTTCTGCGGCGGTGCGTTTTTGCCATTCAAATCGCGGTGGGTAATAGATTGACTCGGCGACTGATTCGGCAGCCGTACCCACCTGTGCAAAACCGGCCGATGCCAATGCCAGCCATAACCATAACGCAATCCGTTTCATAACCTCTCCACTCAAAAATGCGTATCGACCAAACATCTTCAGGCCAGCTGATCAACCCTGGCCTGAAAACCAATCGGATTCAGCGCTTCACTTTGGTCAATGATCGCCACCACCACGTCAGTTGGAATCTGTACCGACCAGATATGGCCGGGATCGGTCAATTGAGTCAACCGAAGCTGCACAAATGGCTCGGCCACCTCCACCGATGAACAAAACGCACACATCAACGCAGTCAGTGACGAAGACGGCATGGTCTGCAAATATCCTTCCAGCAATTGATGGTAGGCGTCATCCATGTTGGAACGAAACACCACACAATAGGAACCATCACTCATCATCGTCTCCTGTCAAACCCGGCGCACGCCGCATGGGGTCTAGTTTGCACTGCAAACGGTCAAATAGCACGTCCCGCAGCACGTCAATCGATCCATTCGGCACCCGACCGGCCACCACGATGGCAGTCGATGCACCTCAAGATTTGACTGCAGCAACCGATATTAATCGTAATCGTGCGGCCGGCTTTTAACGGCGCACGGACACGGGTCGCCCTTTTTACCGGTGTTTTTATTCGTGTCACTTTTCGTTTGCTGTTGTCCAAAAGCGTCGTAAAACCCATGCCATCACCCGCCATCTCGAATCGATCCGCATCCACCCCACCGCTGCCGCGTTTCGATCGGTTTGAGGTGGAGACAATACTTGGCCGCGGGGCGCATGGCACCGTCTATCTGGCGAAGGACACACATCTGCAGCGCCGGGTCGCCATCAAAACCCTGAATGGCAAGACGGACCCCTCTGCGGATGAAAAACAAC
>JANPNU010000192.1:0-2477 GCA_031427615.1 Burkholderiales bacterium | reverse complement strand
CACCATCGAGGACCCGAAGACCGGTGAGAAGAAGGAGACCCCTTCGTTCAACCCGATCTTCATGATGGCCGACTCGGGCGCCCGCGGCTCGAACCAGCAGATTCGTCAGCTGGCCGGCATGCGCGGCCTGATGGCCAAGCCTTCGGGCGAG
The DNA here is from genome assembly GCA_031427615.1 of Burkholderiales bacterium. Taxonomy (GTDB): domain Bacteria; phylum Pseudomonadota; class Gammaproteobacteria; order Burkholderiales; family Usitatibacteraceae; genus UKL13-2. The sequence continues at coordinate 2,326 of JANPNU010000192.1, read as the reverse complement.
ATCATCGAGACGCCCATCACCGCCAACTTCCGCGAGGGCTTGAACGTTCTCCAATACTTCATCTCCACCCACGGCGCCCGCAAGGGCCTGGTTCAAATCGGCACCAAACTAAATCGGCCTGCAGCCCGCGCCAATGCTCGTTCTCGGGCTCGGCACGGAGCATTTAACCGGACAGTAGTGATTCAACATATTTTGATGATGTCGCATCAGGATCCTTGCGTTTGATTCGGCCTTTTCTCGCGGCCTCTGTCAGCAAGTTCGACACGATCGTGCGGTGTTTTTCGTGCAGCTTGAAGCGATTGCGTATGGTGGTGTTGGTTACCACCTGACTGGTCAGGTGCTGAAGTACTGCGTGCTGATAGCAAGCCTCTACGCGCTCCAATTGAGACATGTCTGCGAAACTCTTTGGCGCATACAGCGTCACACGGAATGCGTTTTCCAATGTTGTAAAAACTACCGGCGGAAGGCCAAACAATTCCACGCTTTGGACTACTTTTTGAAAACCAGTGCCACGCTCTTCGCAGATGCGATAGCGTCTGAATGCTGACGCCAGCCCTTCATTACGCGATTCCGGCGTGGTGCCGATAAGCCGGTCAACGCGCTTGCTCGGCAACAAATTCCCGGGATTGGTGAATTCAATGCGGTCATCGAACACCTCGATCATCGGGCCCGCGCCAGTGACGCTGAAGTCCTGATGGATAAAAGTATTGGCGATAAGTTCTCGCAGGGCAAGTTCGGGATAGAGACTGACTTCGACACGCAGTGATTGCTGGATAACTTCCGAATGCGGCAGTATGCGCTTTAAATATTTGATCAGCCCTTCAAAACCGATGGCGTAGCCGCGCTGCCCCATGTGTTCATCAATTGTTTCAACCTTGTTCGTGCCACGATATCGATTCACACGAATGCGCTTGCGGCTGAGGCTTTCAAACTGGTCAAGCTTGCGCGCGGCGGCAATGGTGCCGAAGTTAGTGATGTAATAGCCTTTGCCGTCCGGTACAACCATTTTTTCATCGCTCAGCCAGCGCATCAATTCTGTTTCATCGTCAGGCAATTGACGCTGAAGCAGCTCGCCTATCCTTGAAAGATCCAAAAGCTCAGTAATACGGGGAGACTCCAGTAGCGCTGACGCGCGCAATTCTTCCCAACGTGGCGCGCGGCTGTGTAGCATGAGCGCGCCAACTTCTTGCCGCGAGGCGTTGCGCGTGGTGCCGCCAGAGCGCACCCATGACACTTCAATCGACTTGCCTCGGCGGTGTACTGGCTTGGTAATTTGTTCGGGAATGCGAACCAGCAACAAGGGCGCGCCGCCATAGTCCACGACGGCGTGGTCGATAGCCAGGGGCGGTTCAATGGCATCGCGCCCGAGATTCACAAGTGTGTTGACGATCTGCGCTACGTCATCCTGTTTCACGCCAACAAGTTTCGCATCGACGTCCCGAATGCCATAAGCCAGAAATCCCCCATTGGGGTGATTTGCGAAAGCTATGAGGTGGGCGATAAGCCGTTCTTTTTCGGTCGATAAATTGCTTTTCCAGTCGAGCTCATTAATTTCATGGGGCACCGGCTCAAGGCTTTGAGTCAGGTACTGCACAGCAGTTGCAATCCAGTGCTTATTCATTTGTACTTATCGGCCCAAAAAATCGCATACAAAATTTGCTCCATATTTTATGCCCCACCGTACTTACACCCGTCTTTCAGTAGGGCAGGCCCATGCCTTCTAATTCCCTCGAATTCGAGGGAGTAAACGATGGAATCAGCGCTTGACTGATCCACCACACTGTAAGACGTTGTCGCGCTCGATCACTTTGCCGGCGCTGGCAAAGTGATGCTCAGGCGGATTTCCCGATTCTTTACAAGAAGTTATGGCGCGTTCAATAGCCTGCTTGAAACGCCGCTATTGGCTGTCGCCCAGCATGGGCTGCAGGGCGCGCGCGCTCCAGTATTCCGCGCCGTGTTCGTTGACCTGTTTCAGTTCTTCAAACGACCGTCCCGCGATCATCACTTCATTTTTCTGCGGCATTATTTCAACTCCCATTCGATCGTGAACAATACGCGTTCTTCGATCTGCACACATTGCGGGGACACACCACATTTTTTGTCAGCGATGAAAACCACCGTGCCAAGTTGCCTACTGTTCGTTGGTCTTTTTTAATTCTTGAAGCGCCCGTTCAAGAATGATCCTGTCAAGCTTGTCCTTGTCGCGCGATGTCTGCTTGGTTTTGAAGCTCAAGAAATTCGAGCAGGTAGGCGTCCTTGAACTGAACATCCGCTTGCGGCTGCGTTTGTCGCAACGCTGTCGAGATTTTCGGCGGGTTGAGTACTG
>JANPNU010000191.1:0-3264 GCA_031427615.1 Burkholderiales bacterium | reverse complement strand
ACCTTTTCTAACCTATTCTCTGCTGGGTGTGATATGCCGACATTGTTTTATCACTTTGTTGGTGCCGATGAGTTTTTGACCCAGGCTACCGATTTTGACTGACCTACCGTAAATTGGCGCAACCCAAGTATAGGCAACGGTTCGCGAAGTCTTGGGCTGGGTCAACGGAATTCCGGCAGATGGGTCAATTTGGCATCGGCGACAACACTGACGCACAACTTGTTAGAAAAAAATCGGAAACATATTGAAATCAGACCCTCCGGAAAATTTACTGCATTTAAATACAGTTACAACCGAATCAAGTTTTACTTTACGCCCAAGAAGGCTCCCACTATTGCACGCCGATCGGAAATGCCCGCTATTGGCCGAAAACTGCGACGAGGAAGTAGTTCCCATCAAGAGTTTTTAATCGCGACAAGAGCATTAAATGCAGCCTGCGCTCGTCTGACGAGGCTAGGATGGAGGATACCAAGTTTCGGGGACTGTCCAAACGGCTGGCCACGTGGCACACGGAACCATGCGTCTGTGTAGGGAAGATCCTCAAGTGACTTTAGGTCGAATCTCGTTGGGTAACTCAGTCCAGAGTGAGTGTATGCCGGGCCATCGGCCGGCGTGATCGCGAATTCACCCGCCCGAAGCTCGGTAACTTTTTTTGACGTTCCATAAGCGACGCGAACACCTGGTTTGCCATCGTCGAATTCGACAATTGCCATGACGAGAGCTGGCCGCGGTTTCGCCGCTGGAACATTCTTAACTTCAGGGAAGCGGCAATAGACGATATCACCGAGGGCGGGCAGTGGTTCGAATTGTCTTTGTTCCAATTTTTGTCCCGGTTGATACCTCAACGCTGAACAACGAATCAACAACTCTGGCCCGCCCATGAGTCTTCTTAACCGCGTTTGAAATCGCGGCATGCTGCTGTGCGGTCAGAGGGCCGTCATCCGCCTCATATTGCGGTAAGTAAGTGCGCGCGGAATCTGCGAGCGCTTTATGGATGGCGTCAGTCTCAGATACGCCAAGCGTCTTTGCAAGCAACTTAAGCGTGCTTCTGGTAACACCGTTTCCAGTGTCTTTTTCGCGCAGCCGCAGTAGGACTGGTTTTTGCTCCATCTTTAGAAGCCTTTCCAATGCAAAACGATATCTTTAAGATATCACAGAACTAGATAAGGGTCAATTACGGGCAGTGCGCAAGAAGGAACCGTACGAGCTGAGGCTTCGAAATGACATGTAACTGGACAAAACTCTTGTACAGCCGCTTTTGGCCGATTTCGACGACTCTACAACAAAGCCCTTGAGGTGTTGGCGCCGATGAGTTTTTGACCCAGGCTACCGATTTTGACTGACCCACCGTAAATTGGCGCAACCCAAGTATAGGCAACGGTTCGCGTAGTCTTGGGCTGGGTCAACGGAATTCCGGCAGATGGGTCAATTTGGCATCGGCGACAACACGTTGTTGCATTTAGCGTTCCGCAGTCGCAAATATTGTTCCGGCTTACACGAGCGAGAGCGGTTTGTTCGCACACAACCACGCATCCATAACCGGATCAGCCAGCTCCCATACGGAGCGTGTATGTCCAGGAATGCGTTGAATGAGGCCGATTTGTTCCAGCGCTTCGCAGGCACGCTGCATGGAAGAGGCGGGGATTGACGTCTTTGCCACCATGCTTGCCGCCAGTTTGATGGATAACGCAGCTGTGGGTGGCTGTCCACGATGAACCAGCAGAAGTGCCGCCTGCTGCAAGTCTGTGAGCCCCATGAAGAGGGCTGTCCACCGGTTTTGTACGTCGTATGTCAGCATTGCTTGCAGGCCCTCTTCGACATCCCAACCGGGTTGTGCCATCGCGTTCGTGACACACTGCAGAAACGGTTCAGGCTGGTGTCCAAGTTGTGTCAGTACGTTCAATGCTTTGCTTGTATCGATACGCCGTTTCGTGGCGGCGTTAAATTTTGTGGCAACAAAATCGATGAAGTCTTGTCCGAGCACTTCGTAAGGTACCGAGTGCGCAAAGCCATACAGGGGAGTTTTACTTTTAGAGAATAGTTGCTGAAGCTGTACTTCTGATGAGCCACTGAAGATCACAGCAACACGCTTGTCGGCTTGCGTGAGTGCAGCGCGTAATGCGGCGGAGGCATTTTCTGCACCTTCGCAAGTGGCCATCGTTTGAAACTCATCAAGAATCAACAGCACGTTTTGTCGCGTTTCTCTCAGTAGCTCAGTTAAGATCGCATCGACGCGCAAGATGCTGCTCGTTGGTTGTCGACGATGAGCGACTTCACCCAGTTCGATGCCCGCGCCTGCCACTGAGACTTTTTTCACTTGTACGCCAAAAGTTCGTTGCAACCCTGCGGCAGGTACGCGCAGATCATCGATTCCTCGTTGTAGCGCGTGTGCAATGCTTTCCATGGGGTCTTGGCGGTTAGCCCAGCAGTCTGCATAAACAGGCAGCCAGCCCTTTGTCTTCGCAAGTGGAATAATTTCTTCGCGTAATAGCGTTGTTTTGCCAGTTTGGCGCGGGCCAAAAAGCGTTGTACGACCGGGACTGGGTTGCGTAACCCTGTTTAGTAAGTCGAGCGCCAGTTTAGGACGCGAAAAGTGCCAAAGACGGGTAAGTTGCGACATAACAAGCCACTCTTTTCATTAATTGCGTGATATGCGTATTATACGCATATCACGCAATTAATGGAATCAGCATAGGTAAGCAGTTTAATAGGAGCCATTGCGAGCGTGGTGCGGTGCAGACTGGGTATTCCGGAGCAACGTGACCGGTCATTCCGGTCGAACGTGACCGAATTTCCGAACTTTCCGGAATCGTCGGTCACGATAGCGGAATGATGTCGTACCGCAGTGTGATGGTGTTGCGTGTTCGCCCCTGTAAGCCCGATTGCTGACATTCAAAAACGGCTTCAATAAATGCCATCCGAAGGTAGAAGTCGCACGTTCGAATCGTGTCGGGCGCACCATAAATACAAACACCAATATTCGCGCGCTTTTTCAGGCAATATTTGCTCAAACGCGGCGCGGATATTGGCGTTTAATTAAATTCCGCGGTTTGTCCGCGGAATTTTTTGTCCCGATTTCAACCCATGTGCAAGTCGTTCGCCAAGCACAATGACCATTTGACTGGCGTACTGAGGTCGCCGATACTTTGGCTATTGCAATAACGATTGCCTTCGAAATACGCAATGCACTAAAAATAAAAGGATACGATCTTGTTGATGAGCCGCTTTTTTCACCGTGTTGACGTTTTAACAAAACGATTTTTG
>JANPNU010000190.1:0-2166 GCA_031427615.1 Burkholderiales bacterium | reverse complement strand
CCTTTGGGAAAACACCATCGTAACCACCATGCAGGTAAGCCAGGGTGCCGTTTGTTTCAATGACTTCACCGTCACTGTCAGATAAATCATAGGTAAGCGTTACAACAGCGTCTTTAGCGATCAGTAGCATATTAAATTTGTGTTCGTGGCTAAATGAAAAATATTCGTGGCGCTCACCAGGAATGGGAAATTTATAAAATTGCGCGTGGCAGTATACCCGCGGTGTGATCCGAGGCTGTCAAGAGACAATATTTTAATGGCCGTGCAGCTGTCGTGCCAGTTTCAATACGTCTTTGACATGTTCGCGAGGGTTGTGGTCGGGCAAAATGTGTCGGACCACGCCCTTTTTATCGATCAAAAATGTACAGCGTCGAACAGCACGTTTTATGTCGCCGCCATTGGTGCCGGCCTGCTCCATCAACACCTCGTACAGACGGGAAACTTCACATTCGGCATCGGATAATAACGACAACGAGATGCCGTGTTTATCGCGAAACTCTTCGTGCACCATACAATCATCCCGTGAAACCCCAAACACAACGGTACTACATTCGGCGAAACTGTCTTCGTGGTCGGAAAAATCAATCGCCTCTTTGGTGCAAACCGGCGACCCATCGCGTGGGTAAAAATACAGCACCACATTCTTCTTGCCACGAAAGGAGGATAGCCGGATCATCTCCATGCTGGCGTCGGGCAATTCGAATGACGGGGCGGTGGCGCCAATTTGCAACATGAGTTTGGTATGCCTTTGTATGCGGTTGATTCTGGATTTATTCTAAACCAATTTTTATTTTCCATCGCGAACCATTTTTTTACAAAAATCTTTCGCGCAATTAATTGATCAATATCATGCCGCCAAAATCGAATCGTCCAACCAAACTGCTACCGCATCTTGGCAATATCAGTGCGCAACAATTCCTCGATGAATATTGGCAAAAGAAGCCGTTGCTTATTCGTGCCGCGTTTGCCAAAAAATTCGCGCCACTGACCAAGGCGGAAATTTTCCGACTCTCGTCTTATGACGAGGCGGAAAGTCGTCTCATTGCCAATATTGATGGGCGCTGGAGTCTCGACTACGGCCCCTGTCCGCGCGGCACCCTGCCCGCACTAGCCAGGAATAAACAAGCCAAATGGACCGTGCTTATCCAGGACACACAACACTTTTCGCATGAGGCCCATGCCTTGCTGGCGCATTTTAATTTTCTGCCGCAGGCAAGAATTGATGACTTGATGGTGAGTTATGCGGTCAAGGGCGGCGGCGTTGGCCCTCACTTCGATTCTTACGATGTGTTTTTGTTGCAAGGCACTGGAAAACGCCGCTGGCAAATTTCATCAAAACAAGACCAGACGTTGATTAGCGGCCTGCCATTAAAAATTCTGCGCCGGTTTCAGGCCGAACAAGAATGGATCCTCGATGAAGGAGACATGTTGTATTTGCCTCCATCATGGGCGCACAACGGCATTGCTGAAACCGACCATTGTGTCACCTGGTCAATCGGTTTTCGCACGCCCTCCAATCAAGAATTACTCGACGCGTATTTGGATGACCTGCGTGACGGTCTCAAAGTTGAGGGGCGTTATACGGACTCGCAGCGACAGGCAACCGACCAAAACACATTTGCCGCAATTGATGCGCCTTTGCAAGCGGCGTTTGGCAAAATTTTGCGTACGAATTTATCGGCGGCAATTCAACCGACTGCCCTCAACGAATTTATCGGTCGTTATCTCTCGCAACCAAAATCACACGTCACCTTCGAACCTCCAGAGTCGGACCTGACGTTTTCGAGATTCATACGCCGTGTTTCGGCAAAGGGCTTGGTTCTTGATTTGCGATCCCGGCTGTTATATGACGACGGGCATTTCTACCTGAACGGAGAAATGCTCAATATCGCAAAATCTGATCGCGCAATTTTTGTGCAGCTTGCCAACCATCGGGCGCTGGCGCCATCAACACTCACAGCTGCGTCTAATACTGCGTTAGGCTTGTTTCATCGGTATTGGCGGCGCAGGTACTTTCAAATTGATGCCAATTGAGTAAAACTTAGCTGAGATTTTCCATTAGGGTTTGGAATGATGGTGGGGCTACTTTTTGAGTGGATTTTCTGTTGACTGACGAACGAATAGCTGGCTATTCGAGAGGAAGAAACAGGAAATACGCCAAAAATA
>JANPNU010000189.1:0-4676 GCA_031427615.1 Burkholderiales bacterium | reverse complement strand
ACCAACACCACCATACGCAATCGCTTCAAGCTGCACGAAAAACACCGCACGATCGTGTCGAACTTGCTGACAGAGGCCGCGAGAAAAGGCCGAATCAAACGCAAGGATCCTGATGCGACATCATCAAAATATGTTGAATATGTTCCCTATTGGGCTTAGCTGATCGCCCTTTCTTACTTCATTCGGATCCGGAAAAGTATTAATAACACCATTAAAACAATGACTTATTCATTCATTTTGAAAAGCGGATTGATTCTAAGCCCATAGAAACCTCTCAAGCGCACACACATGACAACAAAAACACGAACTCATATAGATCGGCAGCGAATAGGGACCAACTGCGAATGCCTCGCGCAGTTGAATGACATCGTCACGCACTCCTTGGTCGGCATGAGCGCGGCCAAGCGACTGGCCGCGTCAAACACTTCAAAGAAGAGCGCGAACAATGAACGTCATCAGCACCTACGAGGTCAAGCGCGACCTGGTGCCAACCAGTGGCGCGCTGCTCAGTCCGGAGGTGCAGCGACAGATTCTTGCCGAGGTCACAGAGCGGCTGAAACCATTGCAGGGGAACTTGATCGCGGATGTTGACGAAACGGCGGTCAAGATCGATCTGGCCGCTGTGGTCGCGAAAACCACCGAGATCGTGGTGCAACAGACCATCGATATTCCGCGCATTGCGGTGCTGCCGACCGGCGAAGTCACCACAGGTTTTCATCCGTTTGATCTGGACGTTCGCCAATTGAATCTGCAGCCGGGCGAGCGCGAGATCATCGGCCAGATGCTGCGCACCAATGAGCAATTCACCCTGGCGTCGGAAGGTGGTTCGAAAGAAGCGCGGCTGGAGGACTACATCGTTCATGCCCTGGTGGACTTTGACGACATCGACTATTTCGTCCACGCCGATCTGCTCTATGACCTCGCAGGGCAAATGGTGCGGCATCTGCTCAGCTACCTGTCGGAAGACGAAGCGCGCAACGTGCTGGATCGGGAACGGAAAGTGATTGCCCGGGAAATCCGTGCGCAAATGATGGTGCACTTCTGGGACAAGGCGACCTCGTATGATGCGCGGGTCAGTCGCGGCTATACCGAAATAAAACGTCCGACGTACACGGTGATTGAAGGCCAGGCGCTGCAACACTTCCGCGAAACGGTTGTTGAGACCAGCCGCATCAAGCAGATGCTATTCGGTGGCTTTCAGCGTTGCCTGCACAACGAACAGAAGTTCGATTCAGATACCGAGCGTCGTTTCTCCATCATCCTCGAGCGCGACGCGCTGAAGTGGTTCAAGCCGGCGAAGGGGCAGTTCAAGATTTACTACAAGCTCGGCAGCGAACAGCCGGAGTACGTTCCGGACTTTGTCGCTGAAACGGATTCCATCATCTACATGGTGGAAACCAAGGCGCGTACGGACGTAGATACGCAGGATGTCCAGGCGAAGGCGGATGCTGCGGCGCGCTGGTGCCAGCAGGCATCGGACTATGCAGCAGAGGTTGGCACCAAGCCGTGGAAGTATCTGCTGCTGCCGCACGATGAGATTGCGGAGTCAAAGCGGCTGGTAGACTATTTGCGTTTTGAAGTAAAACGGTAAATTGTGGTTGGCGGGGTGGCCAGACGTTATTACTTCTCTAAGTCAAAAGTACATTCATTACGAGCGTTATCAACAATTTGTCATTCCGACCGAGCACGGTTTTTTCGTGCGACGAGCAATCTCACCTGCCTCATCTTTTATATCGTTCGTTCATCCGCCAATCAAGCAGATTCCTCACCTTATTTCCCAACAAGACCGTTTGGAATGACGGCTTTTTCTGCTTACCCATAAAATTAATGCACTAATGAAATAGAAATTGAATAAGGCCACGTCGCGGCAATGACAGCAACAAATTTACCCATCCAACCATCGCCCATTGCCCTCGCCTGGCTCGTCTGGAGTCTCGGTGCGCTGCTGTATTTCATCGGCTTTTATCAACGCGTCGCCCCGGCGGTGATGACCGCTGAATTGTCCCAGGCCTTTCAGCTCACCGCTGCCGGGCTGGGCAATCTGTCCGCGTTTTATTTTTACAGCTATGTGGCGATGCAAATCCCAACTGGTTTACTCGCGGATCGTTTTGGCCCGCGCATTTTGCTGCTGATCGGCGGCAGTGTCGCGGCGGCGGGCACGATGGTGTTTGCCATGGCCGAAAATATTTGGTGGGCCAATGCCGGGCGCATGTTGATTGGTGGCTCGGTAGGGGTGGCGTTTGTGGCCATGCTCAAGCTTGCCAGCCACTGGATGCCGGCACGTCAATTTGTGCTCACCTCGGGCTTGGCGCTGGCCGTGGGTGTGTTTGGTGCCGTCATCGCTGGCGCACCGTTACGATTGTTGGTGGATGCATTTGGCTGGCGTGCGGTGATGTGGGTGAGCGCGGCTGTGACGTTATTGGTGGCGGCGGCCTGCTGGTGGATTGTGCGCGATGATCCGAGTGAATTGGGTTACCAAAGTTTTGCGGATCACCAGCAATCGTCTGACAACGATCTTGCCGTCAACAGCGTCCTGCATGGGTTGAAGGAAGTATTGCGCTACCGCAATGTGTTACTGATCTACGTGCTCGCCGGCGCGATGACGGGCATTGTGCTGACCTTTGCCGGATTATGGGGCGTGCCTTTTTTAAGTACCCATTACCAGTTGAGCCAAACCCACGCGGCCGGCCTATGCTCAGCCATGTTGGTGGCGTGGGCCATCGGCTGTTTGTCGTTTGGTTGGTTGTCAAATCGTCTCGCGCGCCGCAAATTGCCCCTCATGGCCGGCATGGCGGTGGCGACCGCTTTGTGGGCGGTGATTATTTTGCAGCCGAATCTGAGTTTGACGGTGCTGACCATTCTGCTGGTGCTGACCGGTTTTTTTTGTGGCTGTTTCATTATTTTTTTTGCATTCGCCAAGGAGTCCGTGCCCCTGCGCCTGGCCGGCACCGTATCCGGCGTCACCAACATGGGTGTCATTCAGGGGCCGATGTTCATGCAACCGCTGGTCGGATTGGTGCTGGACCAGTCGTGGCACGGTGCCATGCTCAACGGCAAACGGATCTTTGCTTTTGAGGCGTACTCGAAAGGATTTTTATTGATTTTCATCTGGGCGGTTGTGGCGTTGGTGTTGCTCGCCTTCACCCGCGAAACACATTGCCGTCAGACGCGCTGATCTTTTGTCTGGCCAGTCGAAATCGTTTGGGCGGCAAACCAGCACGCCAGACCGGCCAACATCAGCGACAACATCGCAATCGCCAACCAGACCGGCGAATGTGAAACAGCGGGCGACAACAAACCGGCGACGATCGCATTGATCAATCCCGATACAAATCCCTGCAACGACGCGGCCATGCCGCGCCGGGTCGGGAACATATCCATGACTTTTAGGGACAGAGACGGCATCGCCATCGCACTACCCACAGCGTACAAATAAATCGGAATAATCGCCCACGGCACCGATGAGGTAAAAAAACTCACGTACAACAAATTTAAAATCGCCGCGCCCGCCATGAAGCGATAACCCAGTCCAACGGTTTTGGCGTAACTCAATTTGCCCGCCACCCGCCCGGAAAAAAATGCACCGGTCATGATGCCGGCGATACCGGGAATAAATAACCACGCAAATTGTTGTGGCTCCAGTTTTAACGTATTGGGCAAATACACCGGCGACGACATGAAGTAGAGAAAAAATGCGTTGAAATTAAATCCCACCGCCAACGACAGTAACAAAAATGGCACGTTGGCCCCGACCGCCCGGTAACCGGCGAATAACGGACGCGGACGAAACGGCTGGCGCTTTTCCGGTGGCAAAGTTTCATGAATCGTCGAAACAATGACGGCCATCAACACACAGGTGATGATCGCCAGAAACCAAAAAATGGCCTGCCAGCCGAACCAGATATACAAATAACCACCGATGATGGGTGCAATCGCCGGCGCGATGCCAAACCATAAGGTCACCAGCGCCATCAACTTCTGCGCCTCGGTTTCATTAAACAAATCACGAATCATGGCACGTCCCACCACCATGCCTGCGCCCACCGACAGGCCTTGTAGGCCCCGAAATAAAATCAATGTGCCGACATCGTCCGACAACGCACAGCCAATCGAGCCGACTAAAAATCCGATCAAACCACCCACGATGATGGGCTTGCGGCCAAAACTATCCGACATGGCACCGTGAAACAAAAACATAAAGGCAAACGCCGCCAGATACACCGACAACGTCTGCTGCATTTGCAGGGTGCCCGCTTGCAGGTCACGGCCCATACCGACAAACGCCGGAATATAGGTGTCAATCGCAAACGGCCCGAGCATCCCCAACGCGGCCAGCAATAGCGCCAGCAGCCAACGCGGCGTATCGTGGTGTTTATGGGGTTGTTGCGAAGTGTGGGGGCTGATATTCAAAAAACTCGATTACGGATGCGCAACTGGCGGCAATTTTGCCCGGAAACCCCAGCGGCGCGGAAACCGCAATGATACGCCCACCAACGGCCGCGCCCGCTATGCAAAAAACCCAATGACACGGGCGACGATGCAAGCAAAGCTTTGGGCGGACGGATCGATGCTCCTTCAACCTAGAAACGGCAGTTGGACGGTTGCGAGTGTGCGTTTTTGCGGCTTTCTGGCCAGGCCTCATTTGGCAACAGCGACGCGGCAACCTCCACGTTGCA
>JANPNU010000188.1:0-2382 GCA_031427615.1 Burkholderiales bacterium | reverse complement strand
TTCAACCGCGCCTACAACCCACCGTGCGCGTTTTCAGAATTTACAACCTGCCCGCTGCCACCCAAACAAAATATCCTGCGCATTCGTCTTGAAGCAGGCGAAAAATATCGCAAGCCGGGTTAACCTGCATATTTCACGGGTCGGCCCCACTCTGCTTAGCGCCTTTCCCGTGAAATTTCAGCGCACTTTGCCATCCAATTTCGTTTTCATTGGACATGGGCCTTTGCGCTCGATAGCAGGTCGCTGAACATGCGCTTTTCCGTTCTCTTCCCGTGCTCATTTGCCCACTACGGCCAGCTGTGCCGTGGTCAGTCGAACGAAAAATCACACGCCCATCGACCCACTCTTGAACGCAACCCCATGAAATATGCAGGTTAATGAGCGCGATACGGCAAATTGGCGTGCGCAACGAGTCGTTATGAAATATCCAACTTACTGAGCATATCCGACGGCAGGTCGACGTCAAAAACGATGCCGTCATCGTCAAGCTCAACAACGCTCACGCTTTTGTTATGACGGCTGATCAATTCACGCGCGCCGCCATCACCGACAAGTAGCCGCAATTCATCCGCGAACTTTCTGCCAAATCCAACCGGATGACCGCGTTGTTGTTTCTGCAGGTGAAACGGCACCACGATACCTTGCGTGCTGGCGAGAGCTGCGGCAATTTTTTCAATCGAATGCGGTCTGATGCATGGCATATCACCCAAACCAATCAACCAACCATCCGCATCTGGTGCCGCGTCCACACCACAACCGATCGACGTTGCCATTCCCTCGGCAGCCCGGGCGTTGACCACAATTTTTCCGCCAAGTTCCGCCACAATTTCGTTTGCGTGTTCGACCAACTCCGGATCGTCCCGCACAACGACAATGACGCTTTCGACCGCAGCACGCATATTACGCACGCTGGCATACAGTACTGATCGACCGTCTGACAAACGAGCCAACTGCTTTAGGCCGGCTCCGTCGCCACCAACAGCAGCTGAAAACCGTTCGCCCAAACCGGCCGCCAATATCAATCCGGAAATCACGCTGCGCTGACCGGCATGTTTTCCACCATTGGCAAGGCACGGCTCAAGAACAGATGATTCCGGGTCGCCACCAATTCCGCGGCGATGGCGATGGCGATTTCCGGCGGGGTACGGCTGCCTATGGCGAGGCCAACCGGACCGTGCAACTTCGCCACCTGCGATGCCGTGACATCAAGCTCCAATAACCGCTTGCGTCGGTCGTTGCTTGTTTTTATCGAGCCTACGGCACCCACATAAAGCGCCGGCGTTTTAAGCGCCTCCATTAACGCCATATCGTCGAGTTTTGGGTCGTGGGAAACAGCCACAATGACCGTTCGGCCATCCGGCTTAAACGCGACCACCGCGTCGTCAGGCATGCCACTCAAAAAATCGCAATGTTCAACCCGCCATGCGCTCCGATAAGCTTCACGTGGCTCACAAATACTCACCACAAAATCCAATGTTTTTGCGATCTCGGCCAGATAGACCGCAATTTCCGACGCACCAATAATCAATAGACGCCAACGCGGACCATGCACACATAAAAAATGTTTGGCATTGATCGACGTATCTTCGACATCCATTAAATTCCGATACTGCCAAGCCCCTGTTAGTAAATCAACTTCGCGCATAAACAACGTGCCAGCCGCAATTTTTTTCAGCAGGACATCGATACGCGGTTGATCCAAACTAGATTCGATAATCACCTCAAGCTCACCGCCGCAGGGAAGTCCAAAGTTTCTGGCCTGGTCACTATTAATGCCGTAACGTTGAACAATGGGTTTATTGCCGACAAACTCATTCCGGCGCAGAACCAGATCATCCTCGATACAGCCGCCGGAAACGGAGCCGATCACAATGCCGTCTTCACGAATCGCCAGCAATGAACCGGGCGGACGCGGACTGGCACCGAATGTACGTGTCACTGTCACCAGCCAGGCACGCCGCCCCTGGGCAAGCCAGTCGTGCAGGTGATGGAGGACATCGAGGTCAAGTGATTGCATGGTGGATGATTTTGTTCAATGCGAAAAAATAGGGAACTTCTAAAAACCATCGTCATTCCCGCATGGTTATGAGAAGTTCCCAATAGTTAAACTCCAATATCCACGATCATTTTCAATCATTTTCGCCCCAAAACGCGCTCCAGTCGGCGACTTTACAATTATTTTGCTCCACCCAACGCGCCCGTCACTGCCGCGTTGTTCGCCAGCCGCAAGCCAAAATGCTCCCCCACCGCCCGTGCGTAATCGTCAAAAAAACGCGACGTCAAATTGTGGTGGGTGCCGCCGTCGGCCTTGAAAAATCGTTTGTGCGCGCGGGCGGCGGCAAACAATTGCTCGCTCATCGCAAATGGCACCACACTGTCTTC
>JANPNU010000187.1:0-6086 GCA_031427615.1 Burkholderiales bacterium | reverse complement strand
AGGCAATCATCGCCGTCCCTGCGAAGGCAGGGACCCAATCCGATTCACCCCACCTTGGGCAAGTAGGGCCTTCATTCTGATCCGCTGATAAATACCAACGCCTACATGTCACTTCTACTCTCGCGCCGCGATTTAAATTTTTTGTTATACGAATGGTTGGATGCAACCGCACTCACCAGCCGTCCCCGTTACACACAACACGATCGTGAATCGTTTGATGCCGTTCTGGATATCGCCGAAAAAATTGCCACGGATTTTTTTGCGCCCCATAACCGTCTCAGCGATAACAATGAACCAAGGGTCGATGGTGAAGAAGTCATTTTGCCGGCCGCCATCAAAACTGCGATCGACACCTTCAACGCCGCCGGGCTGATTGCCGCGGCGCAGGATGAAGCACTCGGCGGCATGCAGCTTCCGACTGTGATTGATAAAGCCATGATGGCCCACTTCCTGGCCGCCAATTGCGCCACCGCCGCCTACCCGTTTTTAACCATCGGCAACGCCAATTTGTTATTGGCGCACGGCACCGAGGAGCAAATCAATCGCTTCGTGCAGCCGATGATGGCCGGCCGCTTTTTCGGCACCATGTGTCTGTCCGAACCACAGGCGGGTTCCTCGTTGTCGGATATCAAAACACGCGCCGAGGTCGATGGTGGCGGTGAAAATCGTTACCGCTTGTTTGGCAACAAAATGTGGATTTCCGCCGGTGAACATTCGCTTTCGGAAAATATTGTGCATCTGGTGCTGGCGCGTTTGCCCAACGCACCACCCGGCGTAAAAGGCATTTCACTTTTTGTTGTGCCGAAATTTTTGGTGAATGATGATGGCAGTCTTGGCGAACACAATGACGTGGTGCTGGCGGGCCTCAATCACAAAATGGGTTTTCGTGGCACCACCAATTGTCTGCTCAATTTTGGCGAGGGGAAATTTATTCCGGACGGGCGGGCGGGTGCGGTGGCCTATTTGGTTGGTGCGCCGCATCAGGGGCTATCGATCATGTTTCACATGATGAACGAGGCGCGGATTGGCGTCGGGCTCGGCGCCACCATGCTGGGTTACACCGGTTATTTACACGCACTGAATTATGCAAAAAATCGTCCGCAGGGACGTGCCCTGCAGGTCAAGGATCCACTGAGTCCGCAGATTCCCATTATTGAACACGCCGATGTGCGGCGCATGTTGCTTGCACAAAAATCATACGTTGAAGGTGCGCTCGCGCTAAATTTGTATTGCGCAAAATTGGTTGATGAAGAAAAAACAGAGCCCGATGAAACCATTCGCAAACAAACCACCCTGCTGCTGGATATCCTGACACCGATTGCCAAAAGTTGGCCGTCACAGTGGTGTCTGGAGGCCAATTCACTGGCCATTCAGGTGCTTGGCGGTTATGGATACACCCGAGACTTTCCACTTGAACAGTTTTACCGGGACAACCGTTTGAACGCCATCCACGAGGGCACCCACGGAATTCAAGGGCTCGATTTACTTGGCCGTAAAGTGGTGATGAAAGATGGCGCCGCATTTAAACTGCTGGCGGCACGCATGCAGCACACCATCAAGCGGGCACAACAATCGAGCCATGCCGACACCGTGCAATTTGCCAAAACACTGGCCGCCTACATCGACCATCTCGCCGCCGTTACCAAAACTCTGTGGGCGGCAGGCGATGTCAATCGCACCCTGGCGAACGCAAGCATTTATCTGGAGGCATTCGGCCACGTGGTGATGGCGTGGGTGTGGCTGGAGCAATCGCTTGCCGCCAGCACAAACTATCAGGAAGTCGACCGCGATTTTTATCACGGCAAGTGGCAGGCCTGCCGCTACTTTTTTGTTTATGAATTACCCAAGGTGGGGCCGATGCTCGATTTGCTGGCGACACTCGATACCACCACCCTGGAAATGCGACCTGACTGGTTTTGACTTTGCAAGAATTAAATCGTGAAAAATAACGCCACCCCCATCAACAACGCCACCAGTCGTTTTTCTGACCGGGTCGCCGACTACGTTCAGTACCGCCCGCACTATCCGCCGGAAATTCTTGACCTGCTGGCCGCCAATTGTGGCCTGACACCTGACAGTGTGATCGCCGACATCGGCTCAGGCACCGGCATTCTCACCAAACTTTTTTTGGACAATGGCAATGCGGTGGTGGGCATTGAGCCAAATCGGGAAATGCGTCTGGCTGGCGAAGAATTTTTGGAAGATTATGGTCGTTTTACCAGTCTGGACGGCACCGCCGAAACCACTGGCTTACCGGCAAATACATTTAATTTTGTATTGGCCGGACAGGCGTTTCACTGGTTTGACCGCATCAAAACCCGCGCGGAATGTAAGCGCATTTTGCAGGATGACGGCTGGGTGGTGGTGGTTTGGAACGATCGGCGCGTGGACTCCAGCGCATTTTTACGTGACTACGAAGCCTTGCTGCAGCAACACGCCACCGACTACAACCAGATCAATCACAAAAACGTTCAGGACCCGACCGTGTTCGCTGCGTTTTTCGGCGGTCCATTTTTTGAAGCCGCGTTTGATAATGTGCAGCGCTTTGATTTTGACGGGCTGATGGGTCGTTTGCATTACTCGTCCTATATTCCGCCCAAAGATCACGCCAACTACACCGCGATGGCGCAACACGCACGAAAAATTTTTGATGCGCACCAAAGCAACGACCGTGTCGAATTTATTTATGACACCCGTGTTTATTACGGTGGCATCGCCTGACTGGCGTCACCACTGCCGCCGTTGCCGCAGTTGCCACCGTTGCCACCGTTGCCACCATTACGCCCAGCTAGTATTTCCCCGTCAATCCCATCGCCACAAACGGCGGCACACGCCCGGTCAGCTTTTCGAGCATGATGAGTTCGTCATCCGTGTGATTCATGAACGGACCTTTTTCGACCTTCATGGTGCCGCCGCGATCGTCCAGCCAAAGTGGTGACTCATGATGGGTGGTTTTGACGATTTTCGCCTCGGCCATACCCTTGCCGTCGATTGATGCCTCGCCATAACAAAGGCAAAAATAGCTGCGGCCCTCGTGAATCTCAATATAAAAACCGGTGCCGCGAATGCCGATGGTGGCGTTGGGCAAACGGTACTGCACACGTTTGTCTGGCGGTCGTTTTTCAAGCACGGACAAGACCTTGCCGGTCAGGATCAGCACTTTATCGAGCGCACCGGGGTTTGATTTGGATTCCTCCAACACGACCGTGGAATGATCTCTCAGCAGATAGGCGTCTTTGCCAACCACCACCACCGCAAAGCTGTTGGCACCGGTGGTGACGCGGTCACCCGGTTTGACCGGTGTACCAACTTTGGCCAGTTTGCCGTTGACCGACACAGTGCCTTCGGCGGAATTGATTCCAGCAATCGTTGGCAGGTCGCCTTTGGCCAGGGCGTCTTGGATCAATCCGGAAATTCCAGCGGGCCCCAATAGACCGAGGGCAGCGATTGATTTGAGCCAGCGGCGGCGTAGATATGTGGTCATTTTTTTCCCCTGTGAATCACGTTGTACTAATGTGACGCCAATTTAGATTCAAAAAAATTTACTACCGGCCAATAGAATCTGGCTTAACGCATTCAATCCATTAACGTCGAATAAACACCACGTCCCAAACACCATGGCCGAGTTTCAAACCACGCCGCTCAAAATTGGATTCGGTTCGATACTCTGGTCGCGGCGCAAAATCCGTGGCGACGTTGGCTAACAGCGGCTCCTGTCGCAACACGGTGAGCATGTGTTCGGCATATTCCTGCCAATCGGTGGCGCAATGGAGGTAACCACCCGGTGCGATTTTTGATGCGAGCAGATGCGTAAACACCGGTTGAATCAAACGGCGCTTGTGATGGCGTTTTTTCGGCCAGGGGTCAGGGAAAAAAATATGCACCCCGGATAGCGACGCATCGGCAATCATATGTGTCATCACTTCGACCGCATCATGCTGCACCACACGCACGTTGTGTATATATTTTTCGGCGAGCATTTTGAGCAGGGAGCCAACACCCGGTGTGTGAACCTCGATGCCGATAAAATTTTCATCCGGGCGCGTTGCGGCAATGTCCGCCGTGGCGTGCCCCATGCCAAAACCAATCTCTACAATGGTCGGCGCATCCCGGCCAAATGCCGCCGCAACATCAAGCTGGGCATGGCTGAACGCGATCATTCGCGTTTTTCCCTCCTCGATCGCCCTTGCCTGGGCAGGCGACAGGCGACCCTGCCTGAGCACATAACTACGAATGGGCCGTGAAGCCAGTGGCTTGGATTCGTCAGCCGGGTCGGTGGGAGAAGTCATGCGAGGATTTTCCCATATTCGGCCGCAACCACCCGCATCGCGTCGCCACCGTGTCAACATCACGGCAAAATCACAGCAACAAAACCGTTTTGGGCGGGAACAAAAACGGTCACACTCCGGTCAGATGCCAAGGTGCCAGTAATTTATAAAACTCATTATTCCACGCGCATTTTCAGCCATTTTGCCATCAAGATGACCGCCAGTGCTTGACTTTACCTTTTCACAATAAGTTGCCGATATTATCCTTGAAACCGCAGTTGACCGCTGGAAACTGTCTGGAACACCGCGTATTTATTGGTGTTTTGTGGATTCAACAGGTTCACCTTTTGGGTGAGAGCGCGACGCCTGCGATGGTACGTTTTTGCGACTCCCTGGCGGTGTTGCGCCTGCTTGCAACGTGCAGGTTACCGCGTCGCTGTTGCCAAATGAGGCCTAGCCAGAAAGCCGCAAAAACGCACACTCACACCCGTCCAACTGCCGTTTCTGGGATTATTGGTTGACGGCGGCCTGACACAGGCCTATTGTCGAATCGTGGAATCTTCGAAGCGATTGTTTGGTGTTGGCTCATTTCAACCCGGAGACAAACGAATCATGCGCATATTTTCACAAACGATCCTATTGGGCACTGTTTTACTGGCGACGGCGGCGCAGGCGCAGTATTACGGTGGTGTGTTATTGGGCAACGACCGCCAGCGTGTGCAATCCGGTTTTAATGGCGGCGAATTACCAAGCGAACTGGCATCCCTCAGCGCCATGATCAACAGCACCAGCGGATTGAACCTGTCGGCGAAATCGAGCATTGGCATCAAACTCGGTTACCGGTTTACGCCCTATTTTTCAGTTGAAGGGCGTTTTGCTGATCGCGCCTCGTCCAACAATATATTTGCGCCTGATATGGGGGGCGGCAACGGCCATGAAAAAACCGTGGGATTCGATCTGGTCGGCACGGTACCGATCATCAAAAAACTTTCGCTACTCGGTCGGGCGGGTTATCGCAATGAAAGTTTTGCCAGCAGCGGTGGTTTGCAGCCGGCAACAACAGCCGGGAATGGCGCGATCAACGCGCGTGGTGTGAATAGTGGGGTGATAGGTGTTGGGGTACAAGTCAACTTCACTTCGAGCGTGGGGTTGCGTTTCGAAGTTGAGCGCACCCGCAAATTTTTTACCGATCACACCATGGCGGATACCGACAACGTTTCATTTGGTGTGGTCTGGCGTTTCTAGTGTCCACCATTGGCGGCCACTGCGCCACCGACTATGAGCCGATGCGACCTTCACGCGGGCTGCTGGCTGAAGCCTGATAGATTTTTTTGGCCATGCGTCCCGCCAGAAATGCGTCGCGGCCCGCATCGACCGCTTTTTTCATCGCGCATGCCATCAACACCGGCTCCCGCGCTTTGGCGATGGCGGTATTCATCAACACGCCGTCACAACCCATTTCCATCGCAATCACAGCGTCAGAGGCGGTGCCGATGCCGGCATCGACCAACACCGGCACCTTGACACGATCCAAAATAATTTCCAGATTCCATGGATTCAATATCCCCATGCCAGAGCCAATCAACGAGGCCAATGGCATGACTGCCACACAGCCGATATCTTCCAGCGCCTTGGCCTGAATCGGGTCATCCGCGCAATAAACCATGACATCAAAACCGTCGGCCACCAACTCTTTGGCGGCGATCAAAGTTTCCGGCATATTCGGAAACAGGGTTGATTCATCGGCAAGCACTTCGAGCTTGACCAGCTTGTGTCCGTCGAGCAATTCACGCGCTAAGCGCAAGGTACGCACGGCTT
>JANPNU010000186.1:0-2677 GCA_031427615.1 Burkholderiales bacterium | reverse complement strand
CTGGGAGCGGTTTTTGCACAACGAGATTGAGATCGACCCGCTCATTCGTATGGCAGCGGCGCACTACCAGTTTGAGGCGATTCATCCTTTTACTGACGGCAATGGCCGTACCGGGCGCGTGTTGAACAGCTTGTTCCTGATTCAAGAAAATCTGCTGACGCTACCGATTCTGTATTTGAGCCGCTACATCATCGCCCACAAGGCGGATTACTACAGCTTGCTTTTAGGTGTGACGCGCGACGAGGCATGGGAGCCATGGATTTTGTATGTGCTGCGCGGCGTGGAGGAAACTTCAGTTTGGACGACCGCCAAGATTGCGGCGATCCGCACCTTGCAAGACCACACCATTGAGCACGTAAAACTGCGCGCCAGAAAAATTTATAGCAGGGAACTGGTCGAACTGATTTTTGCGCAACCCTATTGCCGAATCGGCAACATTACGGAGGCGAACCTCGGCGAGCGACACGCGGCCTCTCGCCACCTGAAAGCGCTGGTGGAAATTGGCGTGTTGCAGGAAACGGCGATGGGCAAAGATAAGTTATTCATTCACCCCAAGCTCATGCGACTTTTGACGCGCGATAGCAACGATTTCACGCGCTACCCCAAAGCCAAATGAACGAAGCCGAAACCCGCGCTGAACATATCGACCCACACGCATAGGCGGTAGAATGCCAGCGTTTCCTATACATACCTGCCAATAGCCAGGCGAGAAATCCACTTGATTTATATACCAAAACGGTATACTATTGATAAATGGAAATTACGTTTGCGGATACAAGGCTTGAGTCCATTTGCCAGCAAAACAAGCTCGCCACAAAAGCGATAGGTGCTCAATCCGCGACGAAACTGAAACTCAGGCTGACCGAATTATTTGCGGCTGAAACTGTCAAAGATCTCGTTGCTGGTCGCCCGCACCCACTCAAAGGTGCACGTGATGGCCAGTTTGCGCTGGATTTGTCTGGCGGGAATCGACTGATATTCCAGTCAACCATGCAACCACCACCCAAGCTGCCGGACGGCGGCATTGACTGGGCATCCGTCACAGACGTGACAATTATAGAAATTGGGAATTACCATGATTAGCACGCAAACCGGCAGACCATCATCCGCCTTAACGCGTTACACCAGCTTGACGGAATTTGCGCCCGACTGGATTGTCACGCCAGGTGACACCATCAGCGACCTGCTTGACGAGCGTGGTTGGACACAAGCCGATCTCGCCAATCGCACTGGCTTCACCAAAAAGCATATTTTTCAATTGCTGCGGGGCGAGGCTCCTATCACACAGGAAACTGCGGCGAAGCTTGAAAAAGTCCTGGGCAGCACGGCGCGCTTCTGGATCGGCTTGGACACACAGTATCGCCAACAACTTGCCAGCCGTGCTGAGCTGGCCGCCCTGGCCAAGCACAAATATTGGCTGAAGGAATTGCCGCTGAATGACATGATCCGGTTTGGCTGGGTATCGAAAGCAGATAACGTTGCACAGCAGGTGATGGAATGTCTGAAGTACTTTGCCGTTTCGACTGTCGATGCGTGGCGTGAGGTTTACAGTAAGCCGGTTGCCGCATATCGTGCGCCCGCCGCACTAACGCGGAACGGCCCCGCCGTTGCCACCTGGTTGCGTCAGGGGGAGCGCGAAGCCGCCAGCTTGCGCTGTGCCAATTTTGATCGTGCCGCATTTCAGTCAGCGCTGCACAGCGCCCGTGCGCTGACACGCGTGCATTCACCCAGTACGTTTCTGCCGCAGCTCACCGCGCTCTGCGCCAACGCAGGCGTTGCAGTTGTCGTTGCGCCTGCGCCAAAGGGCTGTCCCGTCAGCGGCGCAACCAAATGGCTGTCACCGAATCGCGCACTCATCATGCTCAGCGTGCGGGGCAAAACGGACGACAAAATGTGGTTCACATTTTTTCATGAGGCCGGACACTTGCTCAAACATGGCAAGTCACTGACTTTTCTCGACATCCACGGCAAGGATGGCTTGCACCAGAAGGAAGAGGCAGAGGCCGACGCCTTCGCACGCGACGCCCTGATTCCGCAAAACAACTGGAATGACTTCGTACAAGCAGGTCGTTTTTCCGAGACGCGCGTACGTGCGTTCGCCAGCGAGATGGGTATTGCGCCAGGCATTGTCGTTGGACGATTGCAACACGACAAACACATTCCGTTCACGCATCTGCATAGCCTGAAAGTGTCGTACACGTGGGGGCACGACGCGGATGCATAAGAACACGAACACAATTATCCACGCGCTTTTTCAAGCAAAAATGTCTGAAAATACCCGCCAAATGGCGACTTTCATTTTCGGAGCGTAAGCGTGCCTGAACTCCACTGGCTTGGTGATACAGATGCCAAACGCACAGCGCGGCGTGTACCTTACCGCCTGCTTGAGTCGGTCGAGATGGTTGGCGATGCGACCAGCGGCAATCTGTTGATTCAGGGCGACAACCTCGAAGCGCTGAAGGCGCTGCTGCCGTTCTATGCCGGTCGCGTGAAATGCATCTTCATCGACCCGCCGTACAACACAAAAAGCGCGTTCGAACATTACGATGACAATCTCGAACACAGCCAGTGGCTGTCGATGATGTATCCGCGACTGGAGCTGCTGCGCGATTTGCTTGCCGAGGACGGCAGCATCTGGGTGACCATCGACGACAACGAAGCGCATTACCTCAAGGTC
>JANPNU010000185.1:0-2672 GCA_031427615.1 Burkholderiales bacterium | reverse complement strand
GCCTCGATAAATTCCTGTGCGGCCAGTTCGCCTAATTGGACTTCCAATTGCTCAGCCATATTGCCGGCCTGCTCCAACAAATGACCCAGTGTGCGCTGGCCGTCAATCATAAATAATATGGCGCGTAATCGACCCGCAAGCTTATAGGTGCGTTTTTCTATTTCCTCAAGACCTTTGGGTGTTTTGACCAAAACTGACGTTGGCTGGATGGCATATTTCATATCAATTCAATTCTTGGGGAAGTTAAATATTGTCAACTAGTTTAGCGCCGAATAGTCAAAGATTATTCCAAGCTGGTTTTTATGTGATTCAACAAGCAATCCAATGCGCCCAAATTCCATTTAACGCGAAAAAACAATTCTTTACCGCCTTTCTCTGGCTGCCGAATATTGTAGTGCACGCCAACGTACTTCTGGTGCCTCAAGGTGCATCGCAATTTCGACCCGTCCTGCACGACTTTTTTCTTCAATATGCCCGAGCGTTTTCCTGAAATCAGGGAATTTCCAAAAAATATTTCAATGGTTTATACTGTGCACCGGTTTAGTACGTCGTACCATTCCCCCCCCCTGTAGTTCGTTAGGCCGCTCACTCCGGCAATTTTTGTTCTGTCGTTTGCAGCCGCCCATGCACGGCTATATTGGAGATTCTATGCACATGATTCTTGCCCGTTTAATGGTTTGTTTCGCCATGGTTGGTTTTGGCGCCACAAGCACACTGATTTCAGCTCAAACACCCGCTTCGTCCGCGACCCCTGCGACTGATGCCAAAGCCGCCGAGGCCACATCAGCACCGACACCGACACCGACCCCGCCGGCTGCGCCAGTACCAGCAAGAAAGCTGACTGCAGCTGAAGCCAATCCGTTCGGCATTCAGGCCATGATTGAACATGGTGATTCAGTAATGATGGTGACATTGTTTATCTTGGTTGTCATGTCAATGGGTAGCTGGTACATCATTTTCACCAAGCTTTATGAAGGCACAAAAATCTCCCGCGAAGCAAAAGCTGCGGAAAAATTATTTTGGGCGGCGGGCAGTGTTCGTGCCGGAGCTGATGCTTTGAAGGAAGACAGTCCGTTCCGATTCGTCGCTGAAAAAGGCGTCGAAGCAACCCAGAAACATACCGGGCTACATGGTCAAATTGACCTGTCAACCTGGGTCACGATGGCCATTGGCCGCGCGGTGGACAACGTCCAAAGCCGCATGGGTGATGGCATGGCATTCCTGGCTACCGTTGGTTCGACCGCTCCATTTGTTGGTTTGTTCGGCACGGTTTGGGGTATTTATAACGCACTCGTGAAAATCGGCGTCACCGGCCAAGCGTCCATTGACAAAGTTGCCGGGCCGGTTGGCGAAGCGTTGATCATGACCGCGATCGGCCTGGCTGTTGCAGTTCCTGCGGTGCTTGGATATAACTTTATCGTTCGCAAAAACAAAACCAGCATGGATCACGTGCGTACATTTGGTGCCGACGTTCATGCGGTACTGGTCGCGTCCGCAAACGTCAAGAAGTAAGGCGCCATCATGGGCATGCAAATTGGTTCTTCCGAAGGCGATGAGGAACTGAATTCAACAATCAACACCACGCCCCTTGTGGACGTGATGTTGGTATTGTTGATCATTTTCCTGATCACCATTCCGGTTGTGACGACGTCGGTAAAGGTTCACCTTCCTCTGGAAAAAAACGCCTTGCGCGAAACCAAACCCGAAAACATCATTCTTTCAGTTGGCATCGCGGGGAAACTGTATTACTACGACTCGCTGATCGTTGACTCACAAGACTTGAAGACAAGACTGCGTCGCGCCCGTGATGATGCAAAGAAAGCGGACAAGCCGCCGCCAGAGATTCATATTCGTGGCGACGCGAATGCCGCCTACGAGCCAATTGGCCGGGCGATTCTGGCAATTCAAGAGGTCGGCTTGACCAAAGTTTCTTTTGTCACCGATCCGACAAACAAATAATCCCGCTCGGCCGGCATAAGTGCCGGTCTTTGCAAAGACCCCGGAGAAACATCATGGGAATGAATATAGGAACTGGTAGCGGCGGCTCGGCGGATCCGGAACCGATTATAGATATCAACACCACGCCATTAATTGACGTGATGTTGGTGTTGATCATTATGTTGATCATCACGATTCCGATTCAGTTACATTCGGTGAACTTGGAAATGCCGGTGGCCACGCCATTTACCGGTGAAAAGCCGCCTGAAGTACGGGTCGACATCGACAAGGCTGGCTTGATTTACTGGAATGGAACTGTTGTGGACCGCGAAACATTGGATGTAAACATGGTGGACACGGCGAAACTTACCCCGCAGCCAAACATGTTGATCCGTCCGGACAGAGAAGCCAAATACGACAACGTGGCCTTTGTGCTCGCCAATTCCCAGCGGCGCGGGTTAACCCGGCTGGCAATTATCGGCAGCGAACAATACCGCTAGGTTGGTTTGGATAACATAGAATTTTTGACGGTCCAGTGCGCAAAAGCGCCAGGATCGCGGAATAAAGGAATACCGGTGGAGACTAGTTCATGAGTTCGACTGAAACAGAAGGTTTAATTGTCATGTCGGGCTGGGCGCAAAAGCAGCGCAGCCCGCGCAAGCATTTGGTCGGTTTGACCGCCGTCCTGGGTGTACACGGTATTGTGCTGTGGCTCATCTTGTCTACGGCCGGCC
>JANPNU010000184.1:0-3815 GCA_031427615.1 Burkholderiales bacterium | reverse complement strand
CACCCAAAAGGTGAACAACTTAAACCCACAAAACATCAATGAATACGCAGTGTTTCAAACAATGTCGAGCGGTCAACTGCCGTTTTTAGGTTAAAGGACCCAAATGAATTGTCGCGACACACAAGGCACATTACCCAAATCCCACACTAGCCATCTCGTTAGTCACCACGCTCGCAATCATTCCGCCAGCCGCGCCATCAAACCGACCCGCACTCTGCTGCTCACACTCGCTTTTTTGCTGTCGGGCTGCGCCGTACAAAAATTTACGCAGGGGCCGTTGCCAACGGCATTGCATGTTCAAATTGGTCATGTGGTCACAATCGAAACCGTCGCCTCGGGCAACATGATTTATCAGTGCCGCACAAAAAAGGATAGCCTTGGTTTTGACTGGACGCTGATTGACATCGAAGCCATCCTAAAAAATCGCGACGGCAAAAAGGTCGGACGTTATTTCGGCCCACCAGCCACCTGGCAGGTTACTGACGGCTCAATGTTGACCGCCACACTTGTGGCAACCACCCCTGCCGCATCCACGCTATCCGGCGCCATTCCACACGCCTTATATCAAGCCAAACCGGCGACCGGAAAAGGCGTGATGACCGCCGTCACCTATATCCAGCAAATCGCAACCAACGGCGGCGCGGTGCCAGCCGGCTGTGATCAGACATCACTCGATAAAAAACAAACGGTCGACTTTCAAGCAGACTTCATTTTCTACAAAGCAAATTAATCTAATCCACTTTTTTGCGGCGAACTCGATCCAACTCGCCACACATTTGTTCGGCTGCGTCGATCAATCGTGGCCCGGGCCGCATGATCCAATCGGCGGTAACCGGCACAATCTGCCCCGTCTGTGCCGCATGTGAGCCGGCATAGGCCCCATTGTCACGCGAGCGATCGCCACCTGGAGGCTGCTGCCCACCATAAATCACCACCTGCGGATTTTTGACCAGCAAGATTTCGCGCGACGGCTCAAACACCAATGGCGCGACGTTGGCAAAAACATTATCCCCACCGCAGATTCGCATTACCTCGGAAATAAAATGCCGGCCATTAATCGTCATCAACGGCACACGACTGACTTCAAAAAATACCGGCAATCGTGTGGAATTTGCAAATTTATTTTGCAGCCTTGTTAACCGCCGTTCAAATTCGTCGGCCGCCGCCTCGGCCTGAATTGAGGTGCCCGCCCATTGGCCAATCCGCCGCAATGCCAACGGCACATCGGCCAGTGTCACCACCGTTATCGATTCGGCACGTACACCCAGAGCATGGAGACGCTGAATATCGTTTAAGCGCGTGCCACTGGCCCACACCAACACCAGATCCGGTTTGACCGCCAGCAACGCTTCGATATTGATGCCACTGGCATCGGCGACCCGGGGAATTTTTTTTGCCGACGGCGGAAAATCGCTGAACGCCGAACTCGCCACCAATTTGCCACCCGCCCCCGCCGCAAACACCAACTCCGTGAGTGCCGGTGCGGTGGTGACAATACGATTGGCTGGCGTGGCGGTGAAGATGGCCGGCGTGGCATCGACCCCACCCGCCTGCCACGCAACGGCGATGGCCAACATCCGCCAGCAGGCGAGTAAAACCCCCGGACGCATTTTAAGCCGCGTGTTTGGTTTGTTTGGTGGCATTAAATCGCGCGGCCAACAACAAGCGCTGTTCGTAGGCGGCGCGGGCGATGGCGACGTCCTCAAGAAAATACGGCAACTCTTCGAGTGTGATGGCCTGTGCAGCGTCAACCAATGATTTTTTTGGCACCGGGTGCATATCCACCAACAGCATATTGGCGCCGGCAATGACACCCTGCGCCGCCACATGGAAAATATCCAAAATACCTTCCGGTGAGGCGCCACGCGCACCGACAGAGTGGGAGGGATCAACACAAACCGGCATACGGGTGAGACGATGCACCACCGACACATGGCCAAAATCGACCAAATTGCGATGCGGGTCACCCAGATTGGTTTTCATGCCACGTAGACCAAACATGATCTTGGTGTTGCCTTCCGAGGCGCAGTATTCAGCGGCCATCAACGATTCATCGAGGGTAATACCAAACCCGCGTTTGAGCAAAATCGGGAACTCATGTTGACGGCCAACGGCTTTGAGCAACTCAAAATTTTGGGTATTGCGGGTGCCGATTTGCAGCATCACACCGGTCGGTTTGCCCGTTTCATGCAAGGCTTCGTTTATTTCATTCAGGTGCGCCTCACGGGTGATTTCCATTGAGATCACCTTAATGCCGTATTTGCCCGCCAATTCAAACACCCACGGCAAACATTCACGACCCATGCCCTGAAACGAATACGGACTCGAACGCGGTTTGTAAGCCCCCATGCGCGCACATACCTGGCCATGCGCACGCAAACAGGCAAAGGTTGCTTCAACATATTCACTGGTATCAACGGCGTTTAATCCGGCGAAGGTATGCAAATTATGTTGGTTAAAGGTCACACCGTTGTAAGAAAAACCAACATCGTGTTCATCGGCCTGATGACGGCCCAGTATGCGTAATTCAATGGCCATGATGGTTATTCCGCACTCACCAAACGACGCTCACGCACCGCTTGCGCAAGTTGCCGCAACAGTTTTTCGGTATCGTCCCAATTAATACAAGCATCTGTTACCGATACACCGTATTGCAAGGGTTTACCGGCCTCGATATCTTGTCGGCCGGCATTCAAATGACTTTCCACCATCACCCCCACCACGCGCTGATCACCGCCGGCAATTTGTGCGGCGACATCGGTCGCCACGTCCATTTGTTTTTGGTATTGTTTGGACGAGTTGGCGTGGGAAAAATCGATCATCACGCGTGGTGCCAGCCCGGCCTTGGCCAATTCCTGACACGCCGAATCCACATTCGCCGCGTCATAGTTGGGAGACTTGCCACCGCGCAAAATAATGTGGCAATCCTCGTTACCGGCGGTGGAAATAATCGCCGAATGACCACCCTTGGTTACCGACAAAAAGTGATGTGGTGCCGATGATGCCTTGATGGCATCCACGGCAATTTTTATATTGCCGTCGGTGCCATTTTTGAAGCCGACCGGGCACGACAACCCGGACGCCAACTGACGGTGGGATTGGGATTCCGTGGTGCGCGCACCAATCGCTCCCCAGGCAATCATGTCGGCAAAATATTGCGGCGAAATCAAATCCAGATATTCCGTGCCGGCCGCCAGACCGAGCTCATTGATATCGAGCAGCAGTTTGCGCGCCAGGCGCAGGCCTTTGTTGATGTCATGGCTCTCGTCCATATCGGGATCGTTGATATACCCCTTCCAACCAACAGTGGTTCGCGGCTTTTCGAAATAGACCCGCATGACAATGGTCAGATCCGGCTCAAGGCTGAGCCGCAGCGCCTGCAGTCGGCGCGCGTATTCAATGGCAGCGTCGTAATCGTGAATCGAGCACGGCCCGATGATCACCAATAAACGTGAATCACCGCGGTGCATGATGCGGTGAATTTCTTCGCGGGCACGAAACACCGTCGCCGAAGCCGGTTCACTGAGTGGAAATGCACTCATTAAATGCGCCGGCGGGGTCAATTCCTTGATGCCACGAATTCGCAGGTCGTCGGTGTTATAAGGCATGGCAGAGTCCGGTTGCGGTTTGGATACAACAGTCAGATTGGCTTTGGTCATTTTAGTCGCCTTGCAGGTGGAGAGTGGAACACATCAGATCGAACGGTTGATAGCGGTGCAATGATCCTAGAAACGGCAGTTGGACGGTTGCGAGTGTGCGTTTTTGCGGCTTTCTGGCTAGGCCTCATTTGGCAACAGCGACGCGGCAACCTCCAC
>JANPNU010000183.1:0-3221 GCA_031427615.1 Burkholderiales bacterium | reverse complement strand
CAGCAGGTAGTAATACTTGATCAAACCATCGAGCGCAAAATCACCAAAGCGAGTGGTTGCGCCAAAATCCATGCCCAGAAATTTGATCGAATCAATGGTCGCGATTCCTTTCGGGCCATTGGTCAGATTGATCGGCTCCGACAAATTGTTCAAAAAGATGCGGACAATTTCACCAAATCCGAGTGTCACAATCGCCAGATAATCGCCGCGCAGTTTGAGTGTTGGTGCGCCCAATAACACACCAAACAAACACGCCACCATGGCAGCAATCGGCAGAATGACCCAGAATGGTAAGTGCAAACCAAAATGTGGCGAGGCCAACAACGCATAAACGTACGCACCCACCGCGTAAAACGCGATGTAGCCCAGATCAAGCAGTCCGGCAAATCCGACCACGATATTGAGGCCCACTGACAACAAGGCAAACAGAATCGCCAGATTCATTATGCGCACCCACGCCATGCCCGCCATCGACAACACAAATGGCAACGCGATCAATGCGGCTGCGATCATGGCAAATCCAAGCCAGACCGCGGCAGGATGGTTGCGAATTTTTTCAGGCAAATAAGAAATCATGACGGTCGGCAATCCTAAGCACGATCGGAAACACGTTCACCCAACAATCCCTGCGGCTTAAATACCAGCACCAGGATCAGCACCATAAATGCAAACACATCCTTGTAACCCGAGCCAAACACCGACATATTTTTGTTGGCCTCACACTGGGCATTGAATCCGGGTAAAAATTTATCCAACGTGCAAACATTGGTCAGGTCACCCATGTAGCCCGCACCAAACGCCTCGATCAGACCAATTAAAATGCCGCCCAACACCGCGCCGGCGAGATTACCAATGCCGCCCAGTACGGCAGCACAAAACGCCTTCAGGCCAAGTAAAAAACCCATCTGATAATGCGCAATGCCGTAATAACTGCCGATCATCACACCGGCAATCGCACCGAGTGCGGCACCAATCACAAACGTAAACGATATGACCCCATTGGCGGAAATGCCCATTAATCCGGCAACATCCGGACGCTGCGAAACCGCGCGCATGGCAATGCCCATGCGGGTCCGATAAACCAGGGTCACCAGTCCGGCCATCATGGCAATCGACAGCAAAATAATGGTGATTTGCACATTGGTAATGGTGGCCGACGTAATCGAGTCGGTCAAATGATAGGTCTGGGTTTCAATAATTTGCGGGAACGAAATGTAATTGCGGCCCCAGATCAACAACGCCACGTGCTGCAACACAATCGACACACCAATGGCCGTGATCAGCGGCGCGAGTCGTGGCGCGTTGCGAAGTGGTCGATAGGCGATGCGCTCGACCGTATAACCCACACCCATACATACTGGAATGGCCACCATCACACCGAGCACCACAATCATCAGCGGCGGCACGGTGGTGCCGGCCAATGCGACGATGACCGAAAACGCGACCATTGCACCAATCATGACGACTTCGCCGTGGGCAAAATTGATCAGTTGAATGATGCCGTATACCATCGTATACCCCAACGCGACAACGGCGTAAACACAGCCGAGGGTCAGACCATTGATAAGCTGTTGGAGAAAGGTATCCATGAGTCTGTGATGTTAGCTGAATCCGTCAACGGCTCCATGACGAAGCCAAAAAATGCACAAACAAAAACGGCACCGATGAGGGTGCCGTTTTTGATTCCGTACAAAGATTACTTCTTTGGCGCTTCTGCTGGCTTGGCCGCAGCCGGTGCTGCTGGTGCCGCCGCTGGTGCCGCCGCTGGTGCAGGCGCGGCCATTTCAAACTTGGCAGCAACACCATTCTTCACAATCGAAACCGGCTCGATCGCACCGCCTTTGCCCAGGAAAATAGTAATTTCCGCATCCTTACGGTCGCCCTTGGCATCAAACTCGACCTTGCCGGTTGCGCCGGCAAAACTGACGTTAAACAACTCCGGACCAAATTTGGCTGGATCGGCTGAATTGGCTTTTTTCATGGCCTCAACAACCGCAATGGTGCCGTCATAGAAATAGGGCGCGTATTGTTTCACGTCGCCAAATTTGGCCTTAAATGCATCTTTAAAGTCTTTGGTGGCGGCCGCGGCCGGCAGACCGGCTTGTGAACAAACCATGCCTTCTGCCGCGTTGCCGGCGAGTTTGAACATTTCATTGGTACACGCCCCGTCGCCAAACGAGAAGGTGCCTTTGATTCCCAATTCACGCGCCTGCTTGACCATTGGGCCACCGGTTGCGTCCATTCCGCCGTGGAAAATAACGTCCGGATTTTTCGCTTTCACTTTGGTCAAAATTGCCTTGAAGTCCGTTTCTTTGTCGTTGGTCTGTTCGGTCGCGACAATATTGACCTTGGCTGCTTTCAGGGTTTTTTCCACTTCCTTCGCCAGGCCTTCACCGTAGGCGGTTTTGTCATGAATGATGGCAACACGTTTGGCTTTTAATTCCGAGGCGATATAGGTCGCCAGAGCCGGTCCCTGCTGATCGTCACGACCAACGGTACGGAAGGTATTTTTGAGGCCGCGTTCGGTCAGAACCGGATTGGTCGCCGAGCCGGAAATCATTGGAATGCCGGCCTTGAGGTAAACCTCGGACGCCGGAATCGACACACCCGAATTCAAATGGCCAATCACGGCGGCAACTTTGGCATCAACCATTTTCTGGGCAACAACGGTACCCACTTTTGGATCCGCTTGATCGTCCTCGGACACCATTTGCAGCACCAGCAATTTGCCGTCAATTTTGAGTTTTTTGGCGTTGGTTTGCGCAACCGCGAGCGCCACACCGTTTTCATCATCCTTACCCAGATGCGCGATGGATCCGGTCAACGGGCCGGCATGGCCGATTTTTACATTGATGGTTGGTTCGGCAGGCGCGGCGGCCTTGGGCTCTTCTTTTTTACCACAGCCAACAATCCCGGCTGCAAGCATGGCGGCGAATACGAGTTTATATGATGACTTCATGATGTCTCCAATGGATATTCAGTGGTGGTGGTGGTGGGCGTCATTCGAGGTGACAACCGACCGCCATTATGTGAATACGAAAATTGTGTTGTCAATGCGTATATGAATATACAACCCCTTTTTTAACCGAGATTTTCCATCAGGGTTTGGGATGATGGTGAGGTTACTTTTTGAGTGGATTTTCTGTTGACTGACGAACGAATAGCTGGCTATTCGAGAGGAAGAAACAGGAAATACGCCAAAAATAGCCCACCAGCAACCA
>JANPNU010000182.1:0-3188 GCA_031427615.1 Burkholderiales bacterium | reverse complement strand
ATTGTCGGTAGTCTGGTGTATATCGGTGCCGGTCGCCAGAATGTGAATTGGCTGTGTGAGCTGTTGGTGTCGCGTGACCGTGCCCTTGCCGCGCCGACGTTTGCCGCAGACGGCCTATATCTGGTGGCAATCGAATATGATCAAAAATTCGCAATACCGGCCTTTCGAGACAGGCTGTGGCGGTAGATTTTTTGGCGCTGAATTTCCGTGACCAAACCCAATCGATCCAAAATTTGCCAGCAAAATCAAACATGAAACATACCATTGTAAAAATTTGCGGTATTACTGATGTTGAGATGGCCTTGCACGCGGCGGAGGCGGGCGCTGACGCAATTGGTCTGGTGTTTTATGCACAGTCCCCTCGTGCCATCGAATTACCAATCGCATCGACCATATCCGCTGCGTTGCCCAAGCATGTGATGTCTGTCGCCCTATTCGTGAACGAGGACGACGCGAAAATTCGTCAGGTAATAGAGGCGGTCAATCCTGCGGTTCTGCAATTTCATGGCGATGAAGATGAATGTTTTTGCGCTCAATTTGGGAAACCATACTGGAAAGCGATCCGGGTAAATGCATCGGTTGATTTGTTAAACTGTCATCAGTTATATCCGGGTGCCGAGCGCATTTTGCTCGACACAGGTAAACCCGGTGCTGGCAACAACAATGCGCCGGAACAGTATGGTGGGTCTGGCCAGACATTTGACTGGCAACGAATCCCACTGGAGATGCGGCCACAAATTATTTTGTCCGGGGGGCTCAATGTTGCAAATGTCGGATCGGCAATTCAATCGATCAATCCCTGGGCGGTGGATGTTTCCAGTGGCGTCGAAGAATCAAAGGGCGTGAAGAGCCGTTTGCTCATCAGCCAATTCATGAATGAGGTTTTGAGTGCCAAGGTATGACCTTCCAGATGCAACCGGACATTTCGGCCCCTACGGTGGCACGTTTGTTGCCGAGACCCTGCAGGCGGCATTACACGAATTAAATCTTGAATATGCCAGGGCCAACGCTGACCCCGCGTTTGCGGCCGAATTTCATCATGAATTGAAACACTTTGTCGGACGTCCCAGTCCGATATACCACGCCAAACGCCTGTCCGACGAATTGGGCGGGGCGCAAATATATTTGAAGCGCGAAGATCTGAACCATACCGGCGCACACAAGGTTAATAACACAGTTGGTCAGGCGCTATTGGCGCGGCGGATGAAAAAGCCGCGCGTGATCGCCGAGACCGGTGCCGGACAACATGGGGTGGCAACGGCAACCGTGGCGGCGCGTTACGGACTGGAGTGTGTTGTTTATATGGGTGTTGATGACGTTCACCGTCAGGCGCAAAACGTATTTCGCATGAAGTTGCTGGGAGCGACTGTGGTCCCGGTTGACAGCGGATCACGCACATTAAAAGACGCATTGAATGAAGCCATGCGGGACTGGGTGACCAATGTCGAAAACACGTTTTACATTATTGGTACGGTGGCCGGGCCCCACCCCTATCCGATGATGGTGCGTGATTTTAATTCTGTGGTTGGTAAAGAATGTTTGACACAAATGTCGGACATGATTGGCCGCCATCCAGATGCGATTTTGGCGTGTGTTGGCGGTGGCTCGAACGCAATGGGTATTTTTTACGACTACATTCCCCATGAAAACGTACGTCTGATTGGTTGCGAGGCCGGAGGCGCAGGGGTGGCAACAGGCAAACACGCGGCATCCCTCACAGCCGGTGTGCCGGGGGTGTTGCACGGCAATCGCACCTATTTGTTGCAAGATGCCAATGGCCAAATTGTTGATACTCATTCGGTTTCCGCAGGTCTCGATTATCCGGGAGTCGGGCCGGAACACGCCTGGTTAAAAGACTCCGGCCGCGCAGAGTACGTCGCCGTGAATGACGACAAGGCGTTGGCGGCGTTTCATCGATTGTGTCGGACAGAGGGCATTATTCCCGCGCTTGAATCCAGCCATGCGGTGGCACACGCAATAGAAATGGCACCCACCATGACCAGCGATAAAGTGCTGTTGGTGAATCTTTCCGGTCGTGGTGACAAAGACATGGCAACCGTTGCCGAGCAGGGCGGGCTGAATTTTTTCTGCCGACCGTCGTGCCAATCTGTAACGTCGCAGGCATAAATAAATCATGTCGCGTATTCAAACCGTTTTTGCGGAACTCGCACTAAAAAATAGAAAAGCGTTGATTCCGTTCGTTACAGTGGGTGATCCAACATTGGCCATCACCACACCACTGATGCATACGCTAGTTGCTGCGGGTGTAGATGTGATCGAATTGGGTGTGCCATTTTCCGACCCAATGGCCGATGGGCCGGTTATTCAACGCGCGTCGGAACGGGCGCTTAAAAATAATGTCGGGCTGCGTGATGTGCTTGCTTGTGTGGCGGATTTTCGCCGGACCAATCAAACCACCCCGGTGGTGTTGATGGGATACGCGAATCCAATTGAGCGCATGGGGCTGGACAAATTTGCACACGAGTCCAAGACCGCCGGTGTTGACGGCGTATTGGTGGTTGACTACCCGCCGGAGGAGAGCGCGGCGTTTTTAAAAGTGATGGATGCTTGTGGGCTGGATACGATTTATTTGTTGAGTCCGACGTCCTCCGCAGAACGCATTAAACTGGTTGCGGAATGTGCACGCGGTTATGTTTATTACGTGTCCCTGAAAGGGGTGACCGGCGCGGGTAATATTGACGTTGTGGAGGTGGCAAAAAAAATTGCCGAAATCAAATCGTTTATTCGAATTCCGGTTGGTGTGGGTTTTGGGATTCGTGACGGACAAACGGCGCGAAAAATTTCCGAATTTGCCGATGCCGTGGTGATTGGATCGCGTATTGTGCAGGAATTGGAAACATCCGCCGCAGAATGCATGTTGGCAAACGTTCAAACACTGGTTGCAGGTTTTCGTGCTGCGATGGATGAAGGGAAATAACCATGTCTTGGTTTCGAAAATTACTGCCGCCAAAAATCAAGTCTGGTGTGGCCGCACCCAAAAAGGCGGTTCCGGAAGGCCTCTGGAGCAAGTGCCCCGCCTGTCAGTCCACACTGTATTTCACCGACCTTGAAAACAATCTGCATGTCTGTCCAAAGTGTGCGCACCATAATCGACTGTCGGCGCGCGCCAGACTGGATATGTTTTTTGACACCGATGGACGCGCAGAAATCGGCTCTGAAATTGTGCC
>JANPNU010000181.1:0-3100 GCA_031427615.1 Burkholderiales bacterium | reverse complement strand
ATCGTGCACGCAAAACAAGCTGCGAAGTCATCTACCTTGAAGTGCGGCCGTCCAATATTGCCGCGCTGGCGTTGTATGATCGGTTTGGATTTCGTCAGCTAGGATTGCGACGCGATTATTATCCGGCCGTGACCGGTCGCGAAGATGCACTTTTTCTTGGGTTGAATATCAGTGGACAGGCCTGCGATGCGGTTGGATAAGGATTATTTGGTCGAGCTCGAACTGTGGCCGCATTTTGAAATGCGCCAACGTACGGCCGAGGCGTCAAACATCAAACCGGCACCCGTACCATCGCAGCCAAACCGGCCAGTACTGGTGCCGTCAGTCGAAATTGACGACGCGGTTAAAGACCGATCGTCGCCAGTCGGCAAGCCGGCGCAATCTGCAGTCGCCGACGTTGGTCTCATTGATCCGGTCCGAAGTGCGCGAATAAATGCACTTGCCTGGTCGGAATTAGGCGCGGACGCCGGTACATGCAATGCTTGCGCCCTGTGCCAGCAACGTCAGCAGGTCGTATTTGGTGTTGGCCCGACATCGTCTCCCTGGATGTTTGTTGGTGAAGCGCCCGGCGCGGAAGAGGATCAATCAGGTGAGCCGTTTGTTGGGCAATCTGGACAATTGCTGGATGCGATGCTGCAGGCGGCAGGGTTGCTACGCGGTCGGGACGTGTATATCACCAACGCCGTGAAATGCCGGCCGCCGGGAAACCGCGCGCCCACCGCCGAAGAGGTTGCCGCCTGTGCTCCGTATCTGGATCGGCAAATTGATTTGGTTGCGCCGAAAATAATCGTTGCCCTGGGCAAAGCCGCCATCAATCGACTGACGGGATTGGATACGGTGATGGCGGAACTACGTGGTCAGGTTTATCAATACCGGGGCATTCCGGTGGTGGCGACCTATCACCCGTCCTATTTGTTGCATAAATTAGCCGAAAAGCGCAAGTCATGGGAAGATTTGGTGTTGGCAAAAAACACGCTTGATCGGACGCATGAGGTCGGCAAATAAAATAGGCCTTGAAAGCCCGAATATTGGCCCCATTTACCCGTCGCGGACAGTCAATTAATGTGGGTCCGCCAACTTCCAAGAAGGGATCAAAATGCGAAACCTAACTGTACTGTTTGTTTTGACCGCACTGTTAACACTGTCCGGCTGCGGCTACAACGATTTTCAAACCAAAGACGAGGATGTAAAAAAAGCCTGGGCGGAAGTTGTTAACCAGTATCAGCGTCGTTCGGATTTGATTCCCAATTTGGTGGCAACCGTACAGGGTTATGCAACCCAGGAAAAGGACGTGTTCCTTGGTGTGACCAACGCCCGTGCCAAAGTCGGTTCGGTGCAACTCACTCCCGAAGCGCTGAATGATCCAAAGGCGTTGAAAAATTTTCAGGCGGCACAAGGTGAGCTGTCATCCGCCCTGTCGCGTTTGCTGGTGGTGGCCGAAAATTATCCGCAGTTAAAGTCGGACGCAAATTTTCGTGAACTGCAGTCACAACTGGAGGGCACCGAAAATAGAATTACCACCGCACGTAAACGTTTTACGGAATCGGTTGCTGGTTACAACGTATTGGCGCGCCAATTCCCGACCAACCTGACAGCGATGTTGTTTGGTTATAAGGTCAAAGAACAATTTACGGTTGAAAACGAGAAAGCCATATCGGTTGCGCCCAAAGTGAATTTTGGTGCGCCGACACCGGCCCAACCACCCGCCACGCCTGCTACGCCCGCCCCGGCTGCACCAACACCCGGTAAATAGCTCGATCGCGTGCACCTTTTGCATCACCCGGCGGGATCATCGTCTCCCGTCGGCTGCCAACTTTCCGGGAAGGCTTGACCATGCTTCTGAATCACACACTGCGACGCACGGCAGCCAAAATTTTTGGAGTGGTGTTTTGCTTGCTATGTGCGGTCATGCCGGTGGCGGCGGCCGAAGGGGATTTTTTGCCAGTCCCCAATTTGCAGCAGCGGGTGACGGATTTAACGGCTACTTTGGCAATCGATGAGGTTGCCAGGATTACCGCGCGCATTCGTGAATTTGAACAAAAAAAAGGCGGCCAAATCGCTGTGTTGATTGTTGGCTCAACACAGCCTGAGGCCATATTCGACTTTACGCTGCGGGTGGGCGACGCCTGGAAGCTGGGTCGGAAAGGGCTGGATGACGGCGTTTTATTTGTGATCGCCAAAGATGATCGCAAGATGCAGATTCTCACCGGTCCCGGCGTGCAGGGTGTGTTGACTGACGCCGTGTCCAAGCGAATCATCACTGACATTGTCGCGCCCCGCTTCCGCGAAGGAAAATTTGCCGATGGCGTTTATAACGCGGTCGACAAGATGGCTGCAGTGATTGATGGTGAGGCGCTGCCACCCCCTGAAAAAAAACGTAAAGCCAGCCGTGCAGACAGCGATGGCAATTTCATTATGCTGGCGGTGTTTGCGGCCATATTTCTGGCCCCGCTGATGCGATCATTGATGGGGCGCTTTATGGGCGCGTCTGCCACCGGTGGCATCACCGGGGCCGCCGCGTGGTGGTTGGCCGAGGGACTATTTTTTCCGATAATCGCGACCGTGATTGTTTTTATCATCGCCATGTTGGCGGGTGGCAAGGGCTTTTCCAGCGGTGGCGGCGGCTGGGGCGGCGGCTGGTCATCGGGTGGGGGTGGATCATCAGATAGTTTTTCGGGTGGGGGCGGCGGCTTTGATGGCGGTGGCGCCTCGGGTGATTGGTAATCACGTCAACAATCGGGAATGAACTTATGAATTTTGCCAAACGATTTTTCCGGCATGTGTGGATGACACCATTTTTTGCCAGACGTGCATTTTCAACGGCGACACTCGCCGCGATCGAACATGCCGTTATGGCCAGTGAAAAAAAACACCGTGGACAGATTCGGTTTGTGGTCGAAGCCGAACTCACGACGGGGCAGTTATGGGCCGGCATTTCCTCACGCCAACGGGCGGTCAGTGTTTTTTCCGAATTGGCTGTTTGGGATACCGAAGAAAATAATGGGGTGTTGGTTTACGTTCTGCTGGCCGATCGAAAAGTGGAAATTGTCGCCGACCGTGGCATTCACCAGCATGTTGGTGGTGAACGCTGGCGGGCCAT
>JANPNU010000180.1:0-2799 GCA_031427615.1 Burkholderiales bacterium | reverse complement strand
TTGCGGCTGCTGAGGGGGAAGGGGTTTTCGTGGTCACTCGCGAGCGGTTTGACGATGCGCTGCGTGACTTGGCTATTTTTCCAGCGGCGGACGAATTATATGATCGAGCTTTCGAACAGGCCATGGCTAAGAGGCGTAAATAGAAAGAATAATCGGGGACAGGCTGAGCTACCCTGACTTTCCCGGACAGGTTAATCAAGAGGCTGCCCATTTTCTCTCAAATTGCGCCGGCGTTTTATAGCCGATCGTTTGGTGAATGCGCCGTCGGTTGTAGAACAACTCGATGTAATCAAAGATTGCTGCCCGTGCCTCATCGCGCGATGCGAAATCGCAATGGTGCACCAGTTCATTCTTCAAGGAGCGGCAGGGGTCGGAGTCAAACGGTTTTGAAGCAGTTAACGGCGACTCCTCCTGTTGCCCGGCATGTTCTGCGATCAGCGAATCCGACTGCGAGGCGACGCGCGAGGTGAGCAAGGCGATGCGGGGTTGAGTCTTTACCAATTATATCGAAACTGGAATAAACTATGAAACCAGTGAAGTTTGTCGGTTCTAGCCGTTCCGATATTCGTGCCTTCTCTGACGATGTTCGTCAAGACGCTGGCGCGCAGCTTCGAAGAGTGCAGAACGGTTGGAGCCAGAAGATTGGAAGCCGATGTCGTCAATCGGACTTGGCGTGAAGGAAATCCGTATTCATTCGCAAACGGAGAATCGTGTCATTTACGTTGCCAAGTTTGCAGAAGCAATTTACGTGTTGCACGCGTTTGTCAAGAAAGATGAGAAGACGTATAAGCGCGATATCGACCTCGCCCGAAGACGGTTCGCACAATTGGTAGAAGAAAGGAAATCATGAGCGCCCGGAAACTAAAGATTATCGATGGCAGCGACAATATTTTTCGAGATCTCGGATTTGATGAGCCTGAGGCAGAGAACTTGAAGCTTCGTGCGGACCTCATGATTCGTATCTATAAATACGTAAAGCAATCTGGTCTTACCCAGGCCGAGGCGGCAAGGCAATTCGGCATTACTCAGCCTCGTCTCAACCAGTTACTCAAAGGTAAGATTCAACTGTTTAGCCTCGATGCGCTCGTCAACATGCTTTCGCAAGCGGGAATGCGGGTCAGCATGACGGTGAAGAAAGCGGCGTGAATTCGAGGGGGCTAAGTCAGATGTTTTTGGAGAAGTTGACCCCTCGTGTTTCCGGGTAACACCGCCAATCGCCAACCATTGGATGGAAAGACCTATGCAAAGATCGCTCTTTGTTCTATTACTCACCTGCGTCGCACTGCTTGCACATTCGAACGCGTCGGCGGGCTGCGACAAAGCCATCGAAGCCCCTGCGTCGCTCTACATGCAGAAAGTGATTGTGTTGGGGGAACTGCATGGAACAAAGGAGATTCCGCGCTTCGTGGAGCAACTCACCTGTCAGTTTCTCGCGCTGGGTAAAGCGGTCACAGTCGCGTTAGAACTACCCAGTACCGAGCAGGCCTCGCTGGATGAATTTATGCAATCGCGAGGGGCCGATACCGACAGAAAGAAAATGCTTTCTACGCGTTTTTGGTCGAAGACATTGCGATTTGGCACGAATAGCGAGGCCGTGGCTGATTTGATTGCGGCGCTTCGCCAACGCAAGTTCGACGGGCAAAAGGTCGAGTTGCTGGCATTCGATTTCGTGCCCAGCACACCACCAAGAAACAATAGAACAATAAGGGACAGACCACGATTTATTTGAAACCCACGCATCCTGTTGCTCTTACCACTTCAAAAATAATTGAAAACTCTATGGCCATTTCAGCCAGTTAACGCGATACCTACATGAGCAAAAAATCACCTTCGCGAATTAATGGGCCAGGGTCGAATATTTTGGCAAACACAAGCATCCACGGCCACTTTCAGCCATAAATTCCTGAAAACGCCCGTCCTTATTGAATACTTGTGGTATCAAAAGGCAATTGAAACCAAACCGATAAAAGTCTATATTCAGTCTTGTCTGTTTGCCACCGAGCCCACATCATGCGCTATTCCACCCAAGTCAAACCCATCAGCTACCTGAAAGCGAATGCGGCGGACGTGCTCGACAAGTTGGCCGAGAACCGCCAACCGCTCATCATCACCCAGAACGGTGAGGCGAAAGCCGTCTTGCAAGACCTCGCCACAT
This sequence comes from Burkholderiales bacterium, assembly GCA_031427615.1. Taxonomy (GTDB): domain Bacteria; phylum Pseudomonadota; class Gammaproteobacteria; order Burkholderiales; family Usitatibacteraceae; genus UKL13-2. Next base: position 644 of record JANPNU010000180.1, on the reverse strand, counting down.
ATGAAAACACGCAAGAGACCCTGGCGCTGTTGAAGATATTGGCGCTGGGGCAGCAACAGATTGCCGAGGGCAGGGTGACGCCGGTGGAGAAGGTATTTGCCACTTTGGAGGCGCGGCTGAAGGCGCGCGCCGATGCCGAGGCACGTTCGCTTCCTGCTTCTGCCCACAAGGCGCGTCGCAAGAAATGATTTATCGCTTGGTCTTCACCGACGCGGCACGGCAAGACCTCAACGAGATAGCGCATTACATTCCAGACCATCACGGCGTGAAGCAGGCGCTGTATGTCGCTGGCGAAATTCGCAAGCGTGTAGCGACGCTGAAAGTTTTCCCGCAGCGAGGCACCCATTTGCCGGAGTTGGCCGATTTGGGCTTGGGTGGTGGCATGGATTATCGGCAATTGCATTGGAAGCCCTACCGAATCGTCTATGTGGTCGCAGGCAGGGTGGCCAACATCGTGTTGATCGCCGATGGCCGACGGGATTTGTCGTCCTTGCTGATGAAGCGACTCGTGAATCCGTAGTATGTGCTTCGCATTTACTCAGTAGTCAGAAATTTAGGCGACAGTCTTATCACCTGATCCGTCATTCCCGCGTAGGCGGGAATCCAATCGCGTACAGCGCGTCCCCGCGCAGAGCCTGCCCCGG
>JANPNU010000179.1:0-4956 GCA_031427615.1 Burkholderiales bacterium | reverse complement strand
TAGTCGACGTGTTGGCCGGCCTTTTGAATCGAGTCGAAGAAAGCTGCAACACTCGCTTCCTCACCGACTTCGCAGGGGTAGGCGGATACGTTGGTGCCGGCGCGCGCGGCCTGCAATTTTGCAATCGCCGATTGCGTTTTTTCAGGCCTGCGACTGGCAGAAATGATGAGGTTTCCGCCAGCGCGCGCCACGGATTCCGCGCAGCAAAGTCCGATGCCGGAAGCGCCGCCCGTGACCACTGTTGTTGTGTCGGAAAAATCGAATTTTGCAGATGCGTGCTTGCTCATGCGGCCCCCTGTTTTTGTGAGATTCCATTGTACATTGGGGGTCACACGTGCGCAATGCACTTGCGATATGCACTTGCAGCATGGCCGCGCTGGCCGGTTTACGTGCGATGCGGTTTATCCAACAACTTCATTCGGGATCGACCGTGCCGATCACGTCGCCCCACAATTTAACTTGCAAAGATTTTGCAATGTTTTACACATTCGCGTAACCACACATTGCAAAAATTGAGTGAGAAGTATCACTTCACGGCCGACAGGCCTAGCCTGCCTATTTCATGGGGGCACGTTTGATGAGGTGAAGCGGGGGTTTCGCGGCGCGCGCGCCGTGCCCGCTGAACCGGAAAGCCATGCAGGGCTTCCCGCAGTGAATGGGCGAGTGATTTTTTACCTGACCGACCACGGCATAGCTGGCCGTAGTGGGCAAATGAGCACGGGAAGGAGGGAGAAAGGAAAAAAAGCGCCGTCATGTGACAAAAATGAGCGCCCGCTATCGAGCGTGCAGCCCTTTTTATAACGAAGCACAGGCAATCCAAATTGGATTGAACGACGTTCAGAGTGGGTGCCCTGGAGAACCGCGGGTGCCCCATGAAATATGCAGTTTGTTGACATTGGGGCCGAATATTTTTTGGTCTGGAAACATTTGCTGACATCGTAAGTGAATTGATCCCGCGCGATCAGGATGGTCGTTGACGGTGTTATGCGGCGCGGGTGATGCTGCCGAGAATATTGGTTTTTCTTGCCCCCGTTGTCCGAGTCAAGTCAAGCGCCACTCCGTCTATGCATTGCTTCGCCAGCCAGGCAAAGGCAAGCGCTTCAACTTGCTGCGCCGGTACTTGATATTGGTCGGTCGTTTCAACGCGTATTGTCGGCAGCAATTCGGAAATTTTTGCCAACAGGGTCGAATTGTTGGCGCCTCCACCACATATGATCGCCGTTGCGGTATCGGGTGCATAGCGGGAAATATGGTTGATGATGCCCCAGGCCGTGAGTTCAAGCAGTGTTGCCTGTACATCTGCGGGCGATTCGTCGGCAAGAAATTGATTTAACCAGTCGGCGTGGAAATGGTCGCGGCCCGTGCTTTTTGGCGGCGGGGCGGCGAAATAGACATCCTGCTGCATTTGGTTCAGCAATCCTATTGACCGTGTTCCCTGCGCCGCCCAATTGCCGTTTTTGTCGTACGGTTCTTGATGGTGTCTTCCAACCCAGTCATCCATCAAACAATTGCCGGGCCCACAATCAAACCCCCAAACCGCCTGACCCGGCTGCAGAATACTGACGTTGGCAATGCCACCGATGTTAACAATCACGCGCGCCTCCGAGGAGGATCGAAACATGCCGTCATGAAAAGCGGGTGTTAATGGTGCACCCTGGCCACCGGATGCGACATCGCGCGAACGAAAATCCGCGACTACGTCGATGCCAGTCAATTCAGCGATCAACGCGGCGTTGTTTAGCTGCGTGGTAAACCCCAAGTCCGGCCGATGGCGCACAGTTTGACCATGACAGCCGATCGCCCGAATGTTGCCGGCCGCCACATCAGCTTGGTGCAAAACACTGGCAACGACGCGAGCGTAGACATGGGCGAGCTGGTTGGCGGCAAGTTGACCGCGTTCGATTTCATTTTGTCCCGGCCAATTCAGAGCGTGCAATTCGGCCCGTAGTGGGTCGGGATAAGGCGCGCTGGCAAATGCCAACACGTGTGGAGCGGGCTGTGAAAAGTCGGCGAGAATGGCGTCTGCACCATCAAGCGAGGTACCCGACATGATGCCAATGTACAAATTACTCGAATTTGCCAAAACTGGCGTCACGCAATAGTGCAAGTTGTTCGCCCTGGACACCGGCGACTTGCTTGAATTGGGCAATATACTTTGCCGCCAACGGGTCCGCCTTGGGTAGCGCTACGCGCATTGGGTCTTGGTGCTGTCCGCCTATCTTGAATTCGTAATGCAAATGCGGGCCAGTCGCAAAGCCCGTTGATCCGACATAGCCAATTGTTTGACCCTGGCTGACACGGGCACCTCGTCTTGTACCTGATGCAAAGCCGGACAAATGGCCATAAAGAGTTAAAACCGAGCCTGAATGGCGCACTTCAATCACGTTTCCGTAGCCACCCTTCACCCCAGCAAATTCGACAATACCATCGGCGGTCGCCCAGGTTGGTGTGCCTCGTGGTGCGGCAAAATCGACGCCGGTGTGTTTGCGCCAATTTTTGAAAATCGGGTGCATACGGCCACCGAAGCCCGATGACACGCGTGAAAAAGCCAATGGCGAGCGCAAGAAAGACTTTGCACGATTGGTGCCGTCCGCCCCGTAATAACCGTCCTGACCATCTCCATCAGTAAACAGATAGGCTTCGAATTTTTTTCCCTTGTTGGAGAAGTCAGCCGATATCACGCGGCCTGGACGCAGGAATTCACCATTGTGATAGAGCATTTCGAAAATGACTGAAAACCGGTCGCCGGTACGCAAATCAACATGAAAATCAATGTCAGTTGAAAAAATTCGCGCCAACTGATTGGCAACAGCATCCGGAATATTGGCGGCGTCCGTTGCGCCATAAAGTGATGAGCGAATGACGCCAGCTTTATGAATCGTATGAACGGTTGGCACTATGATTTTTTCAACGGCTGAGAAATCAGTCCCGGTTCGCGTCACCTCGAGCAGTTTGTCGGGGCTGTGTAAATACACCAGTGTTTGTAACCTGCCATCGCCGTCTGTGGTGGCCTGTATGGTCCGGCCTGGACGCAGCTGATAAATAGATTGGGCATCCGTCGATGTGCGCAAGAATGAAAAGGCCGCTTTGTCATCAACGCGCAGCCGCTGCATCAAATTGGCGACCGAATCACCGCGTTGAACGCGGTCAGAAAAACGGAACTCCATTTCACCCGTCGCGTGGTCTTCAAATGTCGGCAGGGCGAGCGTTTGCACCACTTCTTTGCGAACCAGATTCGATAGTTCGGTATCGGACGAGACGCCAAATACTGTTAATACGCCAAATGTTGGCAGTACAAATAACAATGCGAAAACGGTTGATATACGTCTGACGCGCGGGCGCAGCGCAAATTCTAATAGGCTGATCCCGGTGCGATGCGTTAAAATTTTAAGTTCTGCACGATTCATTTGCAGGTCAATGACTGTTTAAAGCGATGCATAAAGAATATCAGAAAGCGCCTTGATTTGCGGGCGGTTTCTGTTGATAAATAACCCTGGTCCCCAAGTATGGTCACAAAAAACGCATTAACCATTGAAGAGCAGTTAGGCATTATCAAGCGTGGTGTCGAAGAGTTGATCTTGGAGTCTGACATGGTCAAAAAGCTGGAAAGCGGACGTGTGCTGCGGGTCAAGCTGGGTTTGGATCCGACCGCGCCTGATTTGCATCTGGGGCACACGGTTGTGCTGAACAAAATGCGCCAACTGCAGAATATGGGGCATCAGGTCATTTTCCTGATCGGTGATTTCACCGGCATGATCGGCGACCCGACCGGACGCAACGCCACGCGTCCGCCATTGACGCGTGAACAGATCGAGGCAAACGCCAAGACATACCTGAGTCAGGCCAGCCTCGTTCTCGATCCAGATAAAACCGAAATTCGCTACAACTCGGAATGGTGTGATCCGCTCGGCTCGCGCGGGTTGATCCAGCTCGCCTCGCGCTACACCGTGGCACGCATGCTCGAACGCGACGACTTCACCAAGCGTTATCAGGCCGGCGTACCCATTTCGTTGCATGAGTTTCTCTACGCCCTGATGCAAGGCTACGACTCGGTCGAGCTGAAAGCGGATATTGAGCTCGGTGGCACGGACCAAAAATTCAACCTGCTGGTCGGGCGCGAATTGCAAAAACAATATGGGCAGGAACCGCAGTGCATTTTGACCATGCCATTGCTGGTGGGTTTGGATGGCGTGGAAAAAATGTCCAAATCCAAAAACAACTATGTGGGCATCACCGACGCGCCCAATGACATGTTCGGCAAACTGATGAGCGTGTCGGATGACATGATGTGGGATTACATCCAACTCCTGTCATTTCGCACCGGAGCCGAAATCAAGCTGTGGAAATCTGAAGTGGATGCTGGAAAAAATCCACGGGATATCAAGGTGGCGTTTGCGCAGGAAATTGTGGCCCGCTTTCATTCAGCGGATGCGGCCGCTCGCGCGCTGATTGATTTTGAGGCGCGCCATCGCGGCGGAATCCCCGACGATATGCCTGATGTTTCCGTTCAATCTGTCGATAACGTTATTGGCGTGACACAGTTGCTCAAGCAGGCTGGCTTGACGTCGAGTGCCGGCGAGTCCGTGCGGATGATTGAGCAGGGCGGTGTTCGTCTGGACAGCGAAAAAATTACCGACAAGTTATTGACGCTAAAGCGAGGCGCAATTGTCGTAGCACAAGTAGGCAAACGAAAGTTTGCCCGCGTAACTATTATTTGATAACTTTTGTCCGCAAAATCTTTTTTCAGAATCCACTAAATATTTTGCAAAAAGGGGTTGACCGGCATTTTGCTGCACTGCATAATAGCAATCCTTCGAAACGTGTCGCAAAGAAGCAAGCGACGGAAAAAGCGTTTCGAATTGTTCTTTAAAAACTAGACAACCGATTGAGGTGGGTGCTCTTGTGTATTGGGGCCTGCTGGTGATGGGGTGGTTGGGGAGATTGGATTTGGGTGTT
>JANPNU010000178.1:0-2073 GCA_031427615.1 Burkholderiales bacterium | reverse complement strand
CGCTGGCGCTGGTGTGGGTGACACGGTTGAGTCTGTCGTGGCAGAAATATTCATTGCCGCCGCCGACCGCATTGGCCGCACCATCACTGCGGCGGGTGAGATTGCCAATTAAGTCCCAGTCATAGCTGGCGGCTTGTAGTTGATTGGGGAGGCTGCCGGCAATACCCCCATTACCCGACAAGTAAGAAATAGCATGATTCGATGGCTCAGGAACAATTGACAAAATCACCAACTGGCGCGCACTTTGCGACCGTTTTGCCTGAAAACGCTTGCCCATATTAGTGTTTATTCTCGTGATCGTGGGCCGATGATTTTCCGCACGACGTCAATACTGCTCCGCCCCGGCAATAACGAAGTGTCCTGAGGTATGCTTATCACCAATGCATCACCAATCAGAAAGGACATCGACATGAATCAGCCTGACCCCGCCCTTTTCCTGTCAATCAAAGCGCAGGTATCGGCAGAAGAATGGCAGACACGTGTTGACCTTGCGGCGTGTTATCGCCTGGTTGCGGCCTATGGTTGGGATGATCTGGTTTTTACACATATCACCGCAAAAATTCCCGGCGTGGAAAATCAGTTTTTGATTAATCCCTACGGTGTGATGTTTGAGGAAATGACGGCGTCGTCCCTGGTAAAAATTGACGGCGCTGGTCATAAGCTGGACACAGCCAATCCATTCCCCATCAATCCGGCCGGTTTTATTATTCACAGCGCCGTACATGCGGCTCGCGCCGATGCCCATTGTGTGTTGCACACGCATACGCCCAATGGGGTTGCGGTATCAGCACAAAAAAACGGCGTGTTGCCGATTTCACAGCAGTCTATTTTTGTGTTGGCCAGTCTGGCGTATCACGACTACGAAGGCGTGGCACTGAATGAGGACGAGCAGTCACGGTTGGTGCACGATCTGGGTGATCGGAGTTTTTTTATGTTGCGCAATCATGGTTTGTTAACGGTCGGCCAGAGCATCCCGGATGCTTTTTTGTTTATGTATTTATTCGAAGCCGCCTGCATGATTCAGATTCGCGCCATGAGCGGCACCCGCACGTCGACGGCCGACGGCACCTTCAGTGACGATCTGATTCGCATTCCCAAGGCCATTATTGACGGTGCCACTACCCAGGCAAAAGCGGTGACCAAAGGCCTCGGCGGACAACTCGCCTGGCCGGGACTATTGCGTAAACTCGAACGTCGCGATGCAAGCTTCAAAAACTAATTATTGGCGGCGCACATGGAAAAAAAATATCAGACTTTTAAGGACTTTTACCCCTTCTACCTTGGCCAGCACCGCCATCCGACCTGTCGCGTCCTGCATTTTGTCGGCAGTACCATCGTATTGGCGATTTTGCTAACCATGCTGATTACCCATCACTGGTGGCTGGCGTGGTTTATTCCGCTCACCGGTTACGGCTTTGCCTGGTTCGGCCATTTCTTTTTTGAAAAAAACCGCCCGGCTACTTTCACTTACCCACTTTATAGTTTTGCCGGTGATTGGGTCATGTATGTTCAACTCATGACCGGCAAGATTAGCTTTACACCGCGCGCCGATGAGGCAACGGGTTGATCGCCGCAACCCGGCGACGCATTTATCTGATGCGCCACGGGGCCGTCAGCTACTTCACGCCGAACGGCCTCCCGCTGCCACCGGATGATGTGGCGCTGAATGACACCGGCATTTCCCAGGCCACCGCCGCCGGCGTTTTGTTTCGGCAACATGCGGTTGGTTTTGACTGCGTCATTGCCAGTGGATTGCCACGGACGATTCAAACCGCCGAACACGTTTTGCAAACACTTGGTCAACGTCTTGAAATTGAAACGCGGCCGCAACTCGAAGAGATTCGCGCCGGCAAATTAAGCGCGATTCCGGTCGACCAACTTCGTCAAAGCTTCACAGAGATCATGGATGGATCGGCGACCCTCGACACCCGCTTTCTGGGCGGCGAAACATTGGGTGCCATGCTCGATCGGGTGCTACCGGAAATAGACAGAATTCGCGCCGAACAAAATTGGACCTCACAATTGATGGTGTGTCATGGCGGAGTCAATCGCGGCATTCTGAGCTATCTGCTG
>JANPNU010000177.1:0-3839 GCA_031427615.1 Burkholderiales bacterium | reverse complement strand
CTGCAACTGCGGGAAACGCTGCCTCAACTTGGCCGCCATCTGATCGGCCACGTCCTCTTTGCCACCGTAGTAGAAGTGACGCCAGCCCTTGGACTGTCCACGCTCAGAACAATCGAGTTGCAGGATCGGACCGTTGTAGCGCGGGACACGAAGGCCCCAGCAATAACCTGCCGCGATCACGCCGACCCCATCGCACAGCGAGTGTTGGGCGGCATTGATGAAGGCCAGATGCGCGGGGCGCCGCAGCGCGTGGTACATCGACTCGGTGTTGGTGATGGCGATGCTGCCGCCAATGCGACGCTCGGCGATCCGGGTCTCGATGTCCTGCAACACATCCGCGTGCGGACTCAACGAGATCGAAATGCCAGCCATTTCGCCATGGGCATTTGTCATGTGTTGGCACAGGCCTTTTCGTGTTGGTCGGCGAGCGTCGTGACCACCCTGTCTATGAACGAGCGAAACGAAAGTCGTCCGCGAATCAATTGCTCTCCCTGCGCACCCATTTCGAGTGCGCGCTTTGGATCAGACAACACGTCGACAAGTCGAAGGCTCAATTCCTCAGCACCGTCGCCCTGCAGGCGAAATCCGGTGACCCCATCAACGACCAGATCATCTGCGCTGCCATCTGCGTACCCCGCAATCACTGCCGTGCCGTGGGCCATCCCTTCATTGATGGCCAAACCGCCCGTACCGGGCAGGACAAAAACATCGGCCGCATCGAAAAATATGCCAACACCATCGATGACATTGCCCGTCGAAATCCAATCAGATCGCATCGCATAGCGCTTCTTCAGAGCCGGCAGGTAAGGCCCGTCACCAACCAACATAAAGACAATGTCTGGATTGCTCAGCAAATCGAGTGCTTGAAAGACCAGATCCAAACGCTTCTCTTCAAGTACCGCCCCAACATATAGCACAATCTTCTTGTCACGGCACATCGGATATCTAGAAATCAACCCAGCCCTTGCTTGTCCCTTATCAATCTTCACAATCTTCGACTCATCGATTGTATTGTGCATAACCAATGTCTGGAGATGATCGGCGCCATAACCGGCGGCATATCGCTGAGCGTTACTGTGATAGCAAAGGTGAAAGTTGAACAATGGCACAAACCGGTGCAATACCACACGCTTCACCAACGTAGGATTGTATTCGTACCCACATTGCCAAGCCACCCGCCTTATGCCCTTCCGGCGCGCCCATACCAGGAGCAGCCATTCTGACAACGTGCCTGAGTGGCACGTACTGACCACCACCGCTGGATTGATTTCCGCGCAGGCCTTGGACAAACCATGCTGAAATCGGAAAATAAATCGACCGACCTTCCGTTCGGTCAGCTCAAAATGCCGGTGGTTGCCGACGACCTTCTCGCGCATGGCGACCCGTCCAACGGCGCTGCCCTGGTCTTGCGCCGACAAGACAGCGAATGGAATACCGCGCTGCAACAATCCAGATTCGATAGCCCTCATCGTCGCCGCGTGATAATGCATCACTCGATCAATGACAAAGACAACCCCAGAGGGCTTTTTCTCGACAACCATTGAAGCCCTATTTGAGCGGTCGACGGGCGACCGTTAGCACATTCGGCATTAAGGTCAAGAAGCCGCGGTTCAAGACATCGCGGAATCTAGCTGGCCCGATGATGTCGTCCAGCAAAGGCCAATACAGAAGCTTTGCCAGCCACGAGATCGGCAGGCCATGGTAGCCGAATACTGAGCCTATATATATCGTGTGATACACAACCTCCATACCTTGGTCACGGAACAGCTGCGCCAAGCGACGCCGTGTAACTGGATAGGCGTGGGTGTAATCACAATCGTAGAAGTATTTCCCCCACCGCGAATAGTCAGGGCATGCGACCACCAGCGCCCCACCGGGCGCCAGACGCTCGCATATCTCTGATACCAGCACCGAAGCGTTGGGCGCCGAGGTCATGTGCTCGAGAACATGGAGCAAATAGCAACAACGCAGCGGATCAGTCGTAAGACCAGGCGGCAACGGCGGCACATAAGCGCGCAAGACCGGCACACCATCCTGCCGCAGTTTCTCAGCAACAGCCTCGCTGCCCTCGACGGCGGTGTAGTCAAGTCCCTGGCCGCGGGCGATCTCAGCGATATAACCGTCTCCTGGGCCTATCTCCAGCACACCGCCCGCAGCCTTCTCGGAAAACCTCATGCCCAAATCAAATATTCTTGCCGCCTGGCGGCGCTTCAGGTCAATCCCAGCTTGAAATCGGCCACGTTTGGCATAGTCGTCATAGATTCCCAATTCAGAACTCCAAGCCTAAATTATCGTGCTTGCCGCTCACTGCGGCGATACCCTGCAGCGTCCGGCAAGACATAGACCGCTGATAATCACCAGGGTCTGCCGTCCATCGAGAAAATGGTGAGGACTCCACCCAAATCGAGTGCTTGGCCACCTTCCACGACCACGGCATCGCCAAACAGTTTGCCGCTCCATGCCTTGCCTGACCCCGGCACAACAAATAGCCTGCCACCTGCAACATCGGCTTCCCAGGCCACCTCGGCGGTCCGTCCACTGCGCTGCAGTGTGCAGCGCCAATACCCACCCACTGGCGCGTCCGTACACTGAATCTTGCTTCCAACCAACCAACCGTGCATCAATCCGTAACCGGCAGCAAACGCGCTCGGCTTACCGTCGATCAGGCCAACGACACCTGTCCTGATATTGTCCCAGGAGTACCAGATCAAGCGGTCCACACCGGCGGCCGCCTCAACGAAATGGGCTCTCGCCATGGCGTCGGCTGCCTGTTCCGGACTGAAGACCTTTGAGTATGGCCCCTGACTATAGGCCGGCTCCAGTTTCTTGCCTTGGTTCTGAATAATGTAACCGTGCTCGGTATCCCAGATCGGCAAGTCCTGCAGATTGTGCTTGCGCATAACCGAGCGAAGCGATCGAACCGTTTCAAACGCCGCCTCAGGGTGGAGTGCGTAGAAATGAAACGATATCGCCTGCACGAACTTCGCGCCACCCGCAGCCAAGTACTCATCAAGCCGAGCCACACCCTTCAAACCGTCGGTAAAGCCAGGCGACGCAAGCTTAGCGTTTGGATCGATCCTCTTCACTATCTCGGCCGCGCCAGCCGTCAGGGTGACCAATTCGGCCGCCGAACCACAGAAAAATATGGCTCCAGCACATTTCCCAGAACCATCCTTGTACTTTGGTTCGTTCCAGACCTCATAGGCCGCGATACGCCCCTTGTAGCGCGAAGTAACCTTCTCGACATAGCGTTTCCAAAGCTGCATGTCGACCGGCGGCGAGCCGGCACCCATACCCCAGGCATGCTTTTCATCGGGAGTAGCAGAGGCCCACCTGGGCGTCTGTCCAAAGGTATAAATGGTCTCCTTGCCATGCTTTTCGGCCAAGTTCACTTGCTGATCGAACGCGTCGAACTTGAAGACACCGTCTTGCGGTTCGACATCGCTCCACTTCAGGTATGAATCCCAAAGGCGCCAGGTGCCGAAAGGAACATCTGGCCACGCGGTATTGATGTGTGCTCTCTGGATAACCCAGCCAAAGAAATTGGCGGGTACGGGATCGCGGCGGATGACCTCCGCAGCATTGACCTGCGCACCGAACAACCAGATCGCTGCAGCCAAGAGCATGAGTTGCAAGCATTTCATGCGAACACCCCCCACTTAAATTGGTTCTGAGTGCGTAGTATTCCGACCTTCGGTCGTCTGGTCAGGTAGGTGACTTCGACTACGGATGCAACGAAGATAATCCACCAAAGATGCGTGGTGCGCAGGAATGTCGCTTCCGCAAGATTCAGTACCAGGACGAGAGTGAACAGTGCCGCATGAAAAAAGCCCAAGGTC
>JANPNU010000176.1:0-7417 GCA_031427615.1 Burkholderiales bacterium | reverse complement strand
CCGAGATTTTCCATCAGGGTTTGGGATGATGGTGAGGTTACTTTTTGAGTGGATTTTCTGTTGACTGACGAACGAATAGCTGGCTATTCGAGAGGAAGAAACAGGAAATACGCCAAAAATAGCCCACCAGCAACCAAACAGACCCGAAGGGACGCCTAATGGAAAATCTCGGTTAACTCGACAGCACCCTTTTCCGGCCGCCCAAATGGAGGGATTTTTTTCCACAAAAAAGCCGACTGGGCGTCGGCTTTTTTGCTGATGCACACCACTTCCCGTCGACATCACGCCTAAATGGCGCATATCGTCGTCAAGACTATTTCTTGGCGGGAGCGGCGGGAGCGGCCATGGTCAAAATGGACTTGATCATTTTATCGATCTCGGCATCAGTTGCGCTGGCATTCGGCGGCATTGGAATCGCCCCCCAGACACCTGATCCGCCTTTGCGGACTTTTTCAGTCAATTTTTTGACGGCATCTTTATCTTTGGCATATTTTTCCGCGACCTCTTTATAAGACGGGCCGACCAGCTTTTTATCGTCAGCGTGGCAGGCGGTACAGCTGTGTTTTTTATGCAGTTCGTCCAATGCCAGCGCGGTTGTGGAGGCACCGAAGCCAACTGTTGCGGTCAAGGTTGCCAAAATTGCTGGAATCAATTTCATATTCGTAGTCCGATCATGGTTAAAAATTTTATGGGGTGCTGAATTATCCGATTTTTGCCGGCACACCGCAATCCGTGCAAAGCGGCAGATTGTGCTAACTTAACCATCTATATTACGGCGTTTATCCGCACCCCGCCGTTTTACAGCATTTATTTACCGTTCAACCCGAATCGGGAGTGTTATATGTTTCTCGCCTCTATTGCTGTCATTATTTTGCTCATGAAAATCGCCGAAATTGGGCCGGTCGCCACCTGGCCTTGGGTTTACGTCATGCTGCCGTTTATCCTGCTGATTTTCTGGTGGGAATTTTTATCTAAATGGATCGGCTGGGACAAACGGACCGCCGAGAAGAAAATGGCCAAAGATGTGAAAGAGAACCTGGAAACCAAGAAGAAAAATCGCGGGTTTTAGGCATCCAGCTTATCGGCCGCGACCGGCGGCCAGTTCCACGGCATTGATGGCCATCTCAACGGCCAAACCAATGCGCTGTAATTTTTGATCGCCATTGGTCTCGCCGACCACCATTAATCCCACCGGTGGGTGCTGGTTTTTATTGGTGAACCGCCCGACCTGACAGGGGAGGCTCCAGGCAGGACGATCCAACACATTAAACGGTGCGGTGTTGCGCAACAACAATGAATTGATTCGAAAAAATAATTCGTCCGACACCATGAGCTCCGCCAGCGGCGGCGCAATGATCGGCACCGTCGGCATCAACAAAGCATCAAATCGCGACGTCGTTTGATTGGCCGACGCCATGAGCCGCAGGCGAAAATCAACCAGCGCGCGATAATCTTCATCCTTAATTTTGGCCCCGAGCAACAGACGTACCGATACGTTTGGATCGAATTTTTCCAAGGCACTGGCCAATCGTTCACGGTGTAGCTGATAGGCCTCGTAGCCAGAAAAGTTCGCAGCACGGCTGGCGTCGAGTTCGTCCTGCAACTCCGTGAAAGCAAATTCTTTGATGATGGCACCCGCCGCGGACAACACACTCAGCGCCCGTTCAAAATCCCGCGCCACCGCAACCGCCAATTGATCCAGCACAATGGTTGTGGGCACCCCAAAGCACAGCCCGCGCAAGCGTGCGACCTCCGGCAAACGGATTGGCTCACCGGCCATGGCCGCGTCCAGCAATACACAACATGACGCCGTTGTCCCAAGCGGGCCAATTGAGTCGCGTGTGTGTGAAAGCGGAAACGCGCCCTGCAACGGCACCCGCGCCTGCGTCGGTTTGTAGCCCGTCAGGCCGCATAAGGCGGCAGGAATTCGCACTGAGCCACCCGTATCCGAGCCGATTGTAGCCGCCGCCATACCATCGGTAACACTGACGGCACCGCCCGAGGTCGATCCACCGGCGATCCGTTTTGATGCCCGGTCAAACGGGTTGAGTGGTGTGCCGTAGTGGCAATTGGTGCCGTGCGCGCCATAGGCAAATTCGGTCATATTGGTGCGACCGATCACCACCACTCCGGCCGCGCGCAAGCGAGCGATTGCCGGCGCATCACGATCCGCTGGTTCGGCTTCATCAAAAAAAATTGAGCCGGCGCGTGTCACTTCGCCCGCTTCATCAAACAAATCCTTGATGGATATTGGTATCCCTTCGAGCACACTGCGCACCGTGCCGTCTTTGCGTGCCCGGTCGGACAGTTGTGCTGTTTCAAGCGCCGCCTCGGTATAAACTTTGACAAAGGCGCGTCGGCCTTCACCGTCGTCATTGGCAATGTTGGCCAAACATTGTTTGGTCAACGCAACGGAGGTCGTTTCCCCGGCGGTCAGCGCCTCAGCCAGCAGCAGCAAATTAGTCATGGTGGATGAGCGATGAATGGATTTAAAAAATGAAAAATCGCGACGAGTACGTCGATTATCTCGTGGAATTGATACCGCCCATTGGCGGTGTATCTTCAAGACGTATGTTTGGTGGGGCGGGCATTTTTAAGGAGGGAAAAATGTTTGGTCTGGTCGCAGATGGTGTTTTGTATTTCAAGGTGGACGATATCAATCGCGATGAATTTATTTCGCTCGGACTCGGTCCATTTCAGTACGACGGCAAAGGCAAAACCATGTCTCTCGGCTATTTCCGCTGCCCGGATGAGGCTTTGGAAAGTCCGGCAGTGATGACATAATAGGCGGCAAGCGGTTATGCGGCGGCATTGCGGGCAGCGGCGCGGGCGGGCGCGCGGACGTCGGTAAAAAAGTCAACCCCAAAACCAACCGGCAAACGTCGCGTGGTGGCTACTCCGCCTCAATAATGTCAGCCCGACAACGCACCGGAAAATTGACGGAATTGGCGACAAAACAATTGGCATGCGCTTTTTCATGCATGCGTTTTGCCTCTTCCAGGTTGGTTCCCTTGGCCACCAACACACGCGGATGCAGTACCACTTCTTGCATGGACATTTTTCCGGCCGTACCAAATTCGCCGATCGCCAGTGTGCCTTCGGCGGCATCAGCATAATGCAGGACCTGCAGACCTCGTTTTGAAGCGATCGCCAGATAGGTAAGCATATGGCAATCCGCCAACGACATGATTAACAGCTCTTCCGGGTTGAAGCGTGACGCGTCACCACCAAACACGGTCGGTGCCGACGCCTCAACAACCGCCTTGCCATCCACGCTCAGAATCGCATTGCGGGAAAAATTCGCGTCCGGATGCGCCGTTTGTGCAGGATCGGCCGGCCATTCAAGCCGGATTCGAAAATGATGCGGTTCAGACACGGATTCCCTCCTGCTTCAGATAACCACAATTACGACGTTTAAGACAATAACAAATTCATATACCGCAAACGCTCTGCCATCGACCGCATCAGCGCCATTCCGATATTGGGCTCGGATTTCACCAGATTCATCAAGGAAATTCGATTAATGGCAAGTAATTTGCAATCCGTTTTTGCGATTGCCGTGGCCGCGCGTGGCGACTGATCAACCAACGCCATTTCGCCTATTGATACGCCGACCCCGGCGATTTCGACGGCTATGCCGCTGATGGAAATCTCCACGGCACCGCGCAAAATGACATACATGTTCATGCCGCTGTCGCCCTCTTTCATGATGAGGCTGTTGGCGTCATAACGAAGAACCGTGGCGCGATCAAGCTTTTCTTCCAGCGTGGCCAACATGTCCGGCGTAAATGCGGCCAACGCTTCCGATACTTCGATTTTTTTGGAGACCCGCCGCATCGCCAACCGTGCTGCGATAAAACGCATACGATCAAACATCACACTCATCAACATCAACGCAAATTCCGGTGTGGATTCCAGCGCCTTCTGCGTTTCTTCGCAATCCAGTGAATAGACTGTGCATTCTGTCTTGGCGGTCGCGGTGGCGCTGCGTGCGCTGGCCGTCGCCACGCCGGGAATCTCACTGATCACCGCCATTTCCCCGACCACCTCACCAGCTTGAATGGTATCCAGTGGTTTGCCATCGATGGTCAACGCCACTTCACCCCCGGTCAAAAAATACATGCGGTGGATGATCCGTTTGCCAAAAAATCCCTGTTTGCCTGATTTTTCACCCGCCTCAAATAGCGTCACACCGGCACCAATTTTTTCGGCTTTGCCATTGGTCCGAAAAAAATTCTCGGCGACCTTGGCGTCATAAAACGGACTGGACGCCGGTTTAAATGGTGCCGATGGCGAATAGGCTTTTGCCGCCGCCGCCGCTGGCGTGGGTGACTCGGACGGCTGGGTAAAATCAAAATCGTCGGTTGGCATTGCTGATCGCTTCGAGGTTAAGATTGGTCATTATTTTGGTCATTCGACGGCAGTGCGTTTATTTGACACGCCGAACGCGCGGTGCATTGCCCTTGCCTTCAATTTCAAGAAAAAATGTGCCAAAACTGCCACGACTGACCACAACTTTCCGATTATCACATTCGCAGATTCCGCGGCTGTCGTCGGTGACCAGCCATACCTGCCCGTTGGCCAAGGTGATGCGGCTGCCGGTTTGCCAGCTGGCAAACCGTCCCGGTATCGAGCTCTCTATTTTTTCCAGCTGCGCGGCGCGAATAATGGATGGCAATCCAAAATCATTTGCGGTGTCGGTTGCCCCCGGCGGCAGTGAACCCGCGCTGGTTGCATTTTTTGCCTGCGCACCCGTTGACGGACTGGCCGTCGACGTCGTTGCGGTGCCGACCGCCGGCAAGAGGATGCCGTCGTAACAGACCAGTCGTGTTGCGTTGTCCGTTAACAAACGACACTTCTGTAATGCGCTGTCGTTGGCGAAGGCCTGGGTCATGCTGAAACCAGCCAATAGACTCAGACTCGCAACCATTGCACGCGGAACAAATTTCATTAATAACTCCGTACTCTTCATCAAAAATGACTGGTTGAAGGAAGCGCTGATTAAGTTCAGTTCTAAGCAAGACCAGGCGCGAGCACAACAAATTCGACGCGGCATAGGTTTGATATGCAACGAGAATTTTTTGTGTAAGCAACAACGTATGGCGACGAAATGGACTGAATCAGCGTTTTCTTAAATTTGTTGCAGGGTATTGACGCCGGTTATTAGCCCATACAAAAAGCACAAAGTTTGTTGCCATCCAAATCGCGGAAATAGCCGGCATAAAATCCCGGGGAACGCGTCCTAGGCAGCCCTTCATCCTTGCCATGCAGGGCAATCGCCTGGCTGTACAGGGCATCCACCTTGTCGTGGCTGTCGACAACAATGGAAACCATCACACCATTGCCAACGGTCGCCGGCGCGCCGTCAAATGGTTTAAGCACCGCAAGCAGTGGTGATTGCTGATCCATGCCCCAGGCAAGGCCGCGCTCCAGTTCCATTTGTCGTTTGGCACCAATCACCGCAAACAACGCATCGTAAAATTTGGTCGCACGGTCAATATTGTTCGTGCCCAGGCAGACATAACCAATCATGATTGCATCCTTAAAAAATGTGTGTGGTAATCATACGTGAGAATGGAGGAAAAATGCATCTCCGAGGCCCAGAATGCGCGGGACGCCCTGGGTCTTTGTTCAGCATCAACCGCAAACACACTACCGACCGCGCTCGCACCCGTCGCCACAAAATTTGCACGCTAGCCTCAAACCTGTTCGTTTACTCATAAGCCAGAAAAAAAGCGACGTGAATCACCTTTGGTCGTCATTCTGGTGTCAGGCGGGAATCCAAGTCACAATTTCGTCATTCCCGCGCAGACGGGAATCCAATTTTTTGGTGCCACACACAAGGGGACTTGGATTCCCGCCTGTATAGACGCGGGAATGACGGGGTAATTTGGCTAAGCGAACAGGTTTGCCGCTAGCCTGCCTATTTCATGGCGGCACGTTTGATGAGGTGAAGCAGGGATTTCGCGGCGCGCGCGCCGTGCCCGCTGAACCGGAACGCCATGCCGGGCTTTTGGCAGTGAATGGGCGAGTGATTTTTACCTGACCGACCACGGCATAGCTGGCTGTAGTGGGCAAATGAGCACGGGAGGAGGGAAGGCAAAAAAGCGCCGTCTTGTGACAAAAATGAGCGCCCGCTATCGAGCGTGCAGCCCTTTTTATAACGAACCACAGGCCATCCAAATTGGATTGAACGACGTTCACAGCGAACGCCCTGGAGAACCGCGGGCGACCCATGAAATATGCAGGCTGGAATGGGCAACCATGCTATCCGGGCGGGTGACTATCGTTGAGCCGACCGTAACGAGGCACAGATGACCGCTGCAGAATCCAACCAAGATGCCAACCCGGTGCCAAAAATCAAACTAACACCCAGCGCGATTGTTGCTTATCTCAATCAGCACGTGATCGGCCAAAACGACGCCAAACGCGCGTTGGCAGTGGTGGTTTATACCCATTTCAAAAATCTGGCGGCTGCGCAAAGTGACGCCCACCTGCCGTCCCGCAGCGACAAGGTCACCCTTGGCAAAAGCAATGTGTTGCTGGTCGGCCCGACTGGCACCGGCAAAACCCTGCTATGCGAAACCCTTTCGCGCGCCATCAGTGTGCCGTTTGTCACCGCCGACGCCACCTCACTGGCGCAGACCAAATACGTCAATGAGGAAATCGAGGCCATTTTGTTGCGTTTGATCAACAAAGCTGGCGGCAATTTGCAAAGGGCATCACGCGGCATTGTGTTTATTGA
This sequence comes from Burkholderiales bacterium, assembly GCA_031427615.1. GTDB lineage: Bacteria > Pseudomonadota > Gammaproteobacteria > Burkholderiales > Usitatibacteraceae > UKL13-2. Next base: position 672 of record JANPNU010000176.1, on the reverse strand, counting down.
CGAAATCGACAAACTGAAAGCAGCCGGTGCCAACGCGCCCGGTACCTCCGGCGAAAACGTGCAGCACGCCTTGCTCAAAATAATGGAAGGGTCGCTGGTGAAGTTAACCGGCGGCATCACCATTGACACCGCCAATATTTTGTTTATTTGCGGCGGTGCGTTTGTCGGACTCGAAGACGTGATTGCCAACGGCAAGGCCTACGGCTTTATATCGTTGACAGACGCCAGCAAGCAATTGATTCTTGACCGGCTCAATTCGCGTGTCAAACCAACTGACTTGATTGCCTATGGCCTCATCCCCGAATTTACCGGGCGGTTGCCGGTGGTGACCAGTCTGGAGCCCCTATCAAAAGACATGCTGGTCAAAATCATGACGGAGCCGACCCATTCGTTGTACAACCAGTTTCGTGAAATCCTCGAACGCGAAGGCGTCACACTGGAAATTGCGCCGCGTGTATTTGACGAGATCGCCTCGCTGGCCGTCGAATACAAAGTCGGTGCGCGCAGCCTGCGCGGAATATTTGAAGAAATGATCGCGCCGGTCTTGTATGTGGTGCCTGATCGCAGCGACATCAAACGGGTCGAAATCAAGTCGTTGTTCGAAGAGGCCATCCTGCATATTGCCTAAGTGATCATCCTGGAAACCGCAGTTGATCGCTAGAAACTGTCTGG
>JANPNU010000175.1:0-2849 GCA_031427615.1 Burkholderiales bacterium | reverse complement strand
GCGTGTTCCTGAAAACGTGCCATGAGGTCGGGCCCTTGCAAGCCATGCGCATCGGCCGGCCAATTTTCAACGTCGGTGGTGGTCATTAATTGGCCACCTTGGGCGATGCCGGTGATCAACACCGGATTGAGGTTGGCGCGTGCGGCATAAATGGCGGCGGTATAACCTGCCGGGCCGGAGCCGAGAATGAGTAAGCGGTGGTGATGGGGGGTGGCAGACATGGCTTTTCCTGTGATGTTTTGACTATTTTAGCTGAGCATCGTTGTTATCTTGGGGCGCCGCCATCCAAAAGCAAGGTTTTTGTCATGGCAGCATGGATCGTAAATTGAGCCAAACCAGTCCGTGTGTTTACGAGTGGGCTGTGACAAAATGAGTCCGGCTGGCAACCAAGTCGTGCGCTTTAATGCCGTGCAAAAAATCGCTGCGAATTATTTTGTTTAACTTTTTAATTTATCGGGTTAACTCATGCTCCGTTCCGTTTCCTTGTTCAATGAACTCTCTGATGGGGATTTGGCAGTCATTGAAGAGTTAGCTGCCGACCGCATCATTGCACGTGGCGCGGTCATCATGACCGAGGGAGATCAAGGTGATTCGTTATTCGTCATTGTCCATGGCCGCGTAAAAGTGTTTATCGGTGACCAGGACGGGCGTGAAATTATTTTGAAGATTTTGGGTGAGGGTGACTTTTTTGGCGAATTATCATTGATTGACAAGCAACCGCGATCTGCCTCGGTGGTTGCGATTGAAAGTACCACGCTCAAGGTGGTTTCGTACCACGCTTTTCAGGAATGTCTGACCCGGGCGCCGCGTATCGCGACTACGGTGATGACCGTCTTGGCCAGACGGCTGCGAGACGCCGACCGTAAGATTTCGACCCTGGCATTGATGGATGTGTATGGACGGGTCGCCAATACGTTGCTGGAGCTCGCTGTCGAAACCGATGGAAAGCTGATGGTTGGCGAAAAATTGTCGCAGCAAGAGATTGCCAATATGGTGGGTGCGTCGCGGGAAATGGTCAATCGCATTTTAAAAGACCTGTCGGAGCGCGGTTACATTTCGATTGAGTCAAAGCAGATTACGATTCACAACGAAAAACTGCCGCCAAGCTTCTGACGTTTGTTTACGCTACCCTTGGTCATTTTCCAACTGCAAGCCGCATATAATCGTTGTCTATGAGTTCAGCCGATAACGATCTATTTTCGTCGACATCCGTCGCGCCAAAATTACAAACGCCGGAGTCCACACGTGTGTCCAAATTGCTGCGCGAAGCCGGCTGGATTGGCCTGCTTGCGGTGGCAATTTACCTCGGCCTGATCCTGGCCACCCATTCGGCCAAGGACGCGGGATACTTTTTTTCCGGCGTGGGTGCGGCTGCCGTGAACAAGGGCGGCGTCATGGGTGCCTGGTTGTCTGATTTTTTCCTTGGCTTGTTTGGACTGTCCGCGTGGTGGCTGGTGGTGTTGGCCGCCTACGGCGTGTTGCGTTTGTTTCGCCGCGTTGAGACCTGGGGCATTTTTGATCGCCGAAATCTGGCCATCGCAATGATCGGATTTTTGATGTTGCTGCTGGCCTCATCCACACTCGAGGCGATGCGCCTGCATTCCATGCAAGTGGTATTGCCGAATGGCCCCGGTGGGGTGATTGGAGGGTTGGCGGCAGTCGGCATCGAGACCGGCTTGGGATTTGTTGGTGGCACCGTATTGTTGTTGGGATTATGTGCCGGTGCGTTGTCGGTTTTTTCCGGATTGTCGTGGATTCGTCTGGCCGAACGGATCGGGGCGGGGGTTGAATGGATTGTCCTGACCATAAAAGGGCGCATCGACGCCAAACGCGATCGTGAAGTCGGCGAACAGGCGGTATCAGCACGCGATGTAAAAGTTGAGGGGATGCGCCGCGAGATTGAGGATCATCCGCCGATTCGTATTGAGCCGACCGTCATTGATATTCCGCAGTCGGACCGGGCCAAAAAGGAAAAACAGGCACCGCTCTTTTCCGATATGCCGGATTCACCATTGCCACCCATTGCCTTGCTTGATCCGCCTGATTCCGTTATCGAGCGGCCGTCTGCTGAGACGCTTGAGTTTACGTCGCGCTTGATCGAACGTAAGTTGATGGACTTTAACGTCAGTGTAAAGGTAATGGCCGCCTTCCCGGGGCCGGTGATTACCCGCTTCGAAATTGAACCGGCAGTGGGAGTCAAGGGTGCCACGGTGGTCAATTTGGCGCGGGATTTGGCGCGCGCCCTGTCGGTCACGTCGATTCGTATTGTTGAAACGATTCCCGGCACCTCGCATATGGGGTTGGAACTTCCCAATCCAAAACGCGAAATTGTGCGCTTGTCGGAAATTCTTGGGTCGGCCGTTTACGGCGATATGTCGTCCAAATTGGCCATTGCCATGGGCAAGGATATCGCCGGGCGCCCGGTGGTAGCTGATCTGGCCAAAATGCCACACGTGCTGGTCGCCGGTACCACCGGCTCGGGAAAATCGGTCGCGATAAATGCCATGATTTTGTCGCTGGTTTATAAAGCCACCGCCAACGAAGTCAGACTGATCCTGATTGATCCAAAAATGCTTGAGCTGTCGGTTTATCAGGGTATCCCGCATTTGCTTGCGCCGGTGGTGACCGATATGCGCCATGCCGGTTACGCCCTGAGCTGGTGTGTGGCAGAAATGGATCGTCGTTACAAATTGATGAGCGCGGTGGGTGTGCGCAATCTGTCTGGCTTTAATACCAAAATCAAGGAAGCCAAGGACAAGGGCACGCCGTTGCCGCATCCATTTTCATTAACGCCAGACGCCCCAGAGCCTCTCGAACCATTGCCGTTGATTGTGGTGGTGATTGATGAA
>JANPNU010000174.1:0-5976 GCA_031427615.1 Burkholderiales bacterium | reverse complement strand
AATGCGCCGGCCGAAAAAGGGGGGTTGGCGGCCGACCACTGCAGCCACGGTGCCGGTGAATGCCAGAACCAGTTACCGAGGGCGGTGCCGTACAACTCCATGATCAGCGCCAGCACAAACATGGTGGCATACAGTGCGCGGGCGCGACCAAAAACAACACACGCGGCATACATCAAAAACAATCCGGCACCAAAGCGATCAAAATCGATCACCAGTACGTACACGCCCCACGCCGCCGCCAAACACGATATACCGACGACCATTGCCGGTTTGATATGTCGCGACACCAGCAAGCCGAGGGTCATTAATAACGCGTGGCCGGGCGGCACAAACAACGGCACGTTGTGAAATTGATAATCGTACAAACCCCAGACCAGCGACAAAAATACTTCGCCGATGCCAGAAACGACAGTGGCAATAATCAGAATGTGGCGTTCATCCCGATCGCCATGTTTGTACAGCCAGGCCCACACGGCCAGCGTCCACGCTGTGGCGAGGTGCTGACCGACCCAGCCAAAACGGATATCCAACCATAGGCCAAAGGTGATGACGGCGACGATATTGATGGCCAGCCACATCTGCGTGTGCGGGGCGACGTGTGACCAGGTGGCATCACTGGCGAGGGCTGTTGGCAGCAAATCAGTGGTTGATTTCACGTTTCAGCCTAACTTGCGGGTGCCGATCAGCGCGGCCATTTCCTGCTGAAAAGTTGGCGGGCCATAACCATGCACCTTTTGTTGACCGTTAAATTGGCCGTTGCGATCAACCTCCTGTTCGGTATAAATCAGTGGTCGGAACGTTTTATTTGAATACGCACGTAACCACTTCAGTGATTTTTCGGGAATGCGTGCGTCCACCGGCAGCGCCAAATCAACCGGTAAAGTACGCCAGTCGGTCCATGCGGGCAACACGATCACTTTTGCCAAATGCGGTTGCATCCAGTCCGGCAGTTCGCTGTGTTCGCGCACCCAGCCGCAAGAAAAATTCACGCAGGGGTCGGTCGGGCGTGTGGGGTAAATGTTGCAACCCCCGCCGCTATTTTTAGACATTGGTCCGCCTGAATGTGGGCAGGGTTTGCCGGGCAACACCGGGGTGTCAAATACGTTGATCCGAACCCAGCCATCACAACCGGCCGTACAGGGTTGACAGCCGCGAGAGGATTGTTCAGCGGTCACTTTAATACTTGCAGCAGGTTGTTAAAGTCATCCGTCCAGATGCGCCAGCCGGGTTGCGGCATGATGACGTAACTACCCTCGACAATTTCTTTTCGAAGCAAAAATGATTTGTCTTTGGAAAGCAGCACCCAGTCACTGGTGGTGGTGCCGTCTTCATATTCATCCCGTACCCAGGCAACATGAAAGCCGCGCTTGTCAGCAAGCATGTTGACCACTGGTTTCAAATCCAGAAAACGGTTGGAAACGTGAAACGCAATCACGCCATCTGGCTTCATGTGGCGGGCGTAAATGTCGAGTGCTTCCAGCGTAATCAAATGCACCGGAATCGAATCCGATGAAAACGCATCGATGGCCAGCACGTCAAAATTTTGTGCGGGTTCACGCTCGAGGTTCAGTCGCGCATCGCCGAGGCCGATCTCAATGGTCGCCTCGGTGTCCGACAAAAATCGGAAGTCGCGTTTGGCAATATCAACCACGGTTTGGTTGATTTCATAAAATCGAAATACATCACCTTTGTTGCCATACGCGGCCAGTGTGCCGGTGCCGAGGCCGATCAAGCCGATTCGTCGGTGTTGGTCACCATTTAATTGCTCTTTGGCCAACAGCGCCAGACCAATACCGGATTTGGTTTTGTAATAGGTGGTGGCCGAGCGGTTGTACGGCGGATCCATATATTGGTCGCCGTGCAGGATAGCGCCGTGCACCAGCGAGCGGCGGCGGTGTTCAACGCCCGGCGGGTTGTATTCCTTGACCCGCAACGTGCCATAAAAATTGCGGCTCATGTTGATCACATCGTCACGATATTGTTGAATCGTAAACACGGTGGCACCGACACAAAAGAGTGTCACCAGAAAACCAGTACCCACCGAAACAAAAAATTGCCAACGCCGAGAATCACGCGGGAACAGGTTCCACACCAGCCAGGTTGCCACCAGTGCCACCGCCAGCAGGGCAAACTCCATTTCAAAATACGCGGGCAAAGTAAGCGGCGCAATAATGCCAACCAGTGCCGCGCCACAGGCACCGCCGATGGAAATCATCAGATAAAACTGCGTCAGATATTTGGGGTGGGGCTTGCGTTCAACCAATTCACCGTGACAAAACATACAGGCGATAAACAAGCCAAACGAAAAAATGCCGATTTGCCATTTCAATTCAAAATGTAAGGAAGTATCGGCGAGGGTCCAGCCCATGGCGACAAGTGCAACGGCCAGCATGGGAATGGCCAGCGTGCGTTGGTACCAAGGGGAGTGGCCCTGGCGGACGTCGAAGGTGAGAATGAAGGTCAGTAAATACAGCGCCAGTGGCACCACCCACAACAGTGGGATCGAGGCAATATTTTGGGTCAGGTGATTCGAGATGGCCAACAATAATATCGAGCCCAGGGCTGACAAAATAATCCAGATGATCTTGTCCAACCGCTTTGGTGCCACCGCGCCGGCTTCAAAGGCGACCGCAATCGGTGCGACCTCCTGTTGGGTTTTAAGGGCATACCAGGCGGTACCGATGATGAGCACGGCGAAGGTGGCAAAGCCAACCGACCAGCCGATGGCTTGATTTTGTGTGGAAATATTTGGTTCGAATAAAAACGGGTAACCCAGTAAAGCGATCATCGACGCCAGATTAGACAGGGCAAACAAGCGATACGGGCTTTGGCCGGGAAAACTGCGCGAAAACCACGCCTGAATCAATGGGCTGGTCGTCGACAATAAAAAATACGGCAGGCCAATGGTCGCCGTCAGCAATAAAATGATGCGCAGGGTGGGTTCTTCATTGCCGGCTGGTTTCCAATCGCTGCCGGGAATAATGGGCAGCAGCAGCAGGGCGATCACAATCAACACCACATGGACAATGGCCTGGGTTTTGGGTTTGAGTCGGCGGGTGGTCCAATCCGAATAAAAATATCCGAGCAACAGTGCGCTTTGAAAAAACACCAAACAGGTCGTCCAGACGGCAGCCGTGCCGCCGAACCAGGGCAGAATTTGTTTGGCGATGACCGGTTGCACTAAAAACAGCAAAAAGGCGGAAACAAAAATGGTCGCGGCGTAAAGAAGCATGCGGGCTTTCTGATTGACGAGGTTCGGCTGCGTTTGGTTGGATTCGGAGGCGTAAATTTTTAACGCCATGGCGGGGAGCAAGCGGCATTCTCGCACGGGAATCGCCGGATATTTGCCACACATCACCCGGGGCGATTTCTGAAAAACGATCCATACCGGAAATGACATTCGGCGACCGCTAGAATGTGGATTCCATCCTGGCCTTTTTATTTCTGACTGCTTCCCGCGCCAATCGTGTTTTCTGCCCAATCCCAGCGTCAAACTGTGCAAGCTGCCTGGCGTCGCGGCATTAAGGACGCGATGCCGTCGGCGTTTGGCTTGATGCCGTTTGGACTGATTGTCGGCGCCGCCTCGACCGCCGCCGGCCTGGACCCGTGGTTGGCGTTGGCGATGTCGGTGATTGTGTTTGCCGGGGCGTCCCAGTTGGCCGCGATTGCGTTGATGTTACAAAACGCGCCGATGGTGATTGTGATTGCCACGGTGCTGGTGGTGAATTTGCGATTTACGATGTATTCGGCGGCGCTGGCACCGTATTTTCGCGGGGTGAGTACGGCAAAAAAATGGTTGTTAGCCTATGCCCTTACCGACCATATATTTGCATTGCTGACCAGTCGCTATCGATCCGATGATTGTCAGGAATCCATCACCGCTTATTACAGCGCAGTGGCCATCGTCACTTGGTCGGCATGGAATGCGATGGTGGCGATCGGGATTTTTGCGGGCACGATGTTGCCCAAAGCGTGGTCATTGGATTTTGCCATTCCGCTGGTTTTTTTGGCGTTGGTTTTTCCGGCGTTTACGTCGCGTGCCCACTGGTGGACCGGCGGCGTGGCGGCGGTTGCCGCATTTTTTACCGCGGCGATGCCGATGAAATTGGGCCTGCTTGCGGCGGCCGCGGTCGGTGTGGCGGTGGGTTGTTGGCTGGATGCACGGCGTGATGACCGGAGCGATGCCCAACGCGATGCCAAACGTGACGGTGACGATGGGCGTCAGCCATGAGCATCGCGGCTGACTGGATCAGTGTCGTGACGATTGTCGCCGCCGGCGTGGTGACCCTGGTGGCGCGGGCGTCGTTTATGGTGTTGCCAGCCGATGCGCGTGTGCCGTTTTGGCTGACACAGGCCTTAAAATTTGTGGCGGCGGCGGTGTTGCCCGCGTTGATCGTGCCGGATGTGTTGTTTCGAGAGTTGGCAACGGGCGAAGTGGTGAACTTGTTGCGAATTGTGGCGGCGCTGGTTGCGGGTGTGGTGGCGTGGCGCACCAAAAGCATTTTTGCCACCCTCGCCGCGGGCATGCTGGCGTTATGGGTTTTGAAATGGCTGGTAGGTTAGATGCTGCGACGTTGGCTGGTGTTTTTGTTGGTCGCGGAAACCATTGCCTATGTGGCAATCGCCACTGTGTTGTTCACCCGCGGTTGGGGGGGGTGGGCCACGCTGGCGCTGATTTTTTTAGTTGCCCTGGTCTGGCATGGGTCACATGCGTGCAGCAGTTTTTTGGTTTGTGCGGCGCTGCGTTGGCGCGACGGGCGACATGATCGCCGCGCGTGGTCTGCGCTTTGGGGGGAATTCACCGTGCGGCTGACGAGCTTTAATATTTCGCAACCGTTTGAACAATGGGTGATGCCCGACGAACCCGCCGTGATGGCCACGCAGGATCCGGGTGTCGGCGCAGGTGTGCCGATGTTATTGGTGCACGGTTATTTTTCGAATCGCGGGATGTGGGTGCAGTTTCGACAACACATGCTTGCCAGCATGGCCGAAAAAAAGGTCGATATTGGATCGATCTATTCCGTTACGCTTGAAACCCCGTTTGACTCGATTGATGTTCTGGCCGAGCAATTGCACGACCGTATTGAATTCATCTGTGCCTCGACCGGACACAACCAAGTTGTGTTGGTTTGCCATAGCATGGGTGGCTTGGTGGCACGGGCCTATCGGATCAAATATGGCGCGGCGCGTTTGGCCCGATTGATCACCTTGGGTACGCCGCACCACGGCACACAGATCGCGTCACTTGGCGTGGGCACCAGCAGCAAACAAATGGGCTGGCACAGTCCGTGGCTGACGGCGCTGGCGGCCACGGAGCAGGGAACGATGGGTCCGAATACGCCACCGACCACATCGATTTACACGGTCAACGACGATTTGGTTTATCCGCCGGAGTCATCTTGCTTGGTATGGGCGGACAATATTGCCGTCGACGGAGTGGGCCATATTGGATTGTTGTTTTCAGACAAGGTGGTGAAGCTGGTGGTGCAGGCAATTAAAACCAATGTGCAACACCCGCGCGGCGTTCAAGATTAAAACGTCTGAAAAGCCGCTCTGGTAAACAACTTTACTTTTAGGGAACTTCTAAAAACCTGCCCTTTACCGGCGTCCCGTGGGATACACTGCGATAAAGGTAAAGGCCGGGTGCCAATTTTTGGTTGCCATTGAACCCGCAACATAAATTGAGCCCCTGCGGTGTTACGTAACTAAGCAGGGGAGGGAGTTTTTGAGGTTTTTAGACGTTGCCTTTACCAAGTGTAACGCACCGTGTAGCGAACCACCGCCTCGACACCCTTGGCGAGTTTGAGCATGAAGTGAATCGTGCGGGCATCAAATTTTTCAAATTCGGTGTTTTTGCTTTTGATGGCCCAGTTGCTCCAACGATACAGATTTTCTTTGACGATCACGGTTGTGGCGGTCTCTTTTTGATTGCGAATCTTGATTTCAATGTCTTCTTCAATCCATTGGGCTTTGGTG
>JANPNU010000173.1:0-4440 GCA_031427615.1 Burkholderiales bacterium | reverse complement strand
CTGCAGGCAGGCAAATTTCACGCAGGTTGCAGTCACTGCAGGCGGTTTTAAGCGCATTGATATCGACCGGGGCGGGCCGCAATCGCGGGGCTTCAATTTTCATCTTTTTCAATTCGGGCACTTTTCTAGAAAATAACGCCGACAATTCATCATTTGCAAAGAGTTGTTTGATCTACGTCAAAACAAACAATTGATACCCATTCATCATTCTACCAACGCATTCTTGGTCACAACGACACACTAAAAAATATTGTTGCGACTGCCAACTGAGTCGTATCCGAATCAAACCACTGCACTTCCTCTGGCCCAAAACCCAACAGTTCCGTCGGGTGGCATGCAGGCAACCCAGCTGATTTACCCTCTTTCGCCCACGACTTAAGATGAACCCACGCCCCATTTATACCGTTCCTTCCAATGAAATAGTCATGGATGCTGATCTGATCAGGCGTTATGACCACAATGGTCCGCGTTATACGTCTTATCCAACAGCCGACCGATTTGTTGAGGCACACGGCCCGACAATTCATGCGGCCGAACTAGGGAATCGCACCGTTCGTGACTGTGCTGCACCCCTGTCGCTCTACGTACACCTTCCGTTTTGTGACACCATCTGCTTTTATTGCGGCTGCAACAAAATAACCACGCGTGATCACGGTCGCAGCGCAAAGTATCTTCGTTATGTCGAGCGCGAGGCGGCAATGACGGCCGCCCAGCTGGTCGGCTCGAGGAGAGTGGAGCAAGTCCATCTTGGCGGTGGTACACCAACTTTTTTATCTGCCGAAGAATTGCGCGCGCTCATGACGGGACTGGCGCGCCATTTCGAACTGGCGCCTGGCGAATATTCGGTCGAGATCGACCCGCGAACCGCGGACGAAGAAAAAATCGCCACCCTGACGGTGCTCGGATTTAATCGCATCAGCATTGGCGTGCAAGACTTTGATCCGGACGTACAAAAAGCGGTCAATCGTATCCAATCAGAAGAAGAAACCGCCGCGGTTATTAACGCGGCGCGTAAACACGGCATGACTTCCATCAACATCGATTTGATCTACGGCCTGCCCAAACAAAACGCAATTAGCTTTGGCCAAACCCTCGACCGCGTGATTGCGCTCCAACCAGACCGAATCGCCCTGTACAGCTATGCGCACTTGCCGACCATTTTCAAACCGCAGCGGCGGATTGTCTCGGCCGATTTACCCAGTGCCGAAGCCAAGCTGCAAATCATGATGCTCGCCATTCGCCGGTTGACAGAAGCAGGCTATGTGCACATCGGCATGGATCACTTTGCATTGCCACACGACAGCCTTGCCGTGGCCGCACGTCAGGGCCGCCTGCACCGCAATTTTCAGGGTTACTCGACCCAACCGGATTGTGATTTGATCGCACTCGGTATCACCGCCATCAGCAAGGTCGGCTCCACCTATAGTCAAAATGTGCGGACACTCAACGAATACTACGATTGTATTGATCGCGACGAATTGCCTACGCTTCGTGGCATCCAGTTAACCCATGACGATTTGCTGAGACGGTCTGTCATCCAGTCACTCATGTGCCAATTTAGACTATCGATCGACGCGATCGAGGAAGCGCATCTCATCAAATTCACCGACTATTTTGCCGACGAATTGGCTTCTTTGGCAGAGTTGCGCGCCGATGGCCTGGTCGATTGGGATTTGGAATGGATCACCATTACCGCGCGCGGTCGACTGCTGGTGCGCGCCATTGCCATGGCGTTTGATCGCCATTTAAAATTTGATCGCGAACGCGAGCGGTTTTCCAAGATCATTTAACCTGGAAACCGCAGTTGACCGCTGGAAACTGTCTGGAACACCACGTATTCATTGGTGTTTGCTGGATTCAACCGAGATTTTCCATTATGGTTTGGGATGATCACGAGACTATTTTTGAGTGGATTTCCTGTTGACTGACCAACGAATAGCGGGCTATTCGAGAGGAAGAAACAGGAAATACGCCAAAAATAGGCCGTGCTGTTACCAAACTGAGCCCAAACAGTCCCGAAGGGACGCCTAATGAAAAATCTCGGTTTAACACGTTTACCTTTTGGGTGAGAGCGCGACGCGTGCGACTGCACGTTTTTGCGACCCCCTGGCAGTGTTGCTCCTCCTTGCAACGTGCAGGTTGCCGCGTCGCTGTTGCCAAATGAGGCATAGCCTGCATATTTCATGGGTCGCCCGTGGTTCCCCAGGGAGTGCACTATCAAGAACATTAAATCCAATTTGGAATGTCATTTCTTCGCAAATAAAACGGGCTGCACGCTCGATAGCGGGCGACTGGACGGCGCTTTTTCGCCTTCCTCCCTTGGGATAGCCAGCTATCCCGTGGTCGGTCAGGCAAAAAATCACTCGCCCATTCACCCACTCTCAAACGTGCCCCCATGAAATATGCAGGCTAGCCAGAAAGCCGCAAAAACGCACACTCGCACGCGTCCAACTGCCGTTTCTAGGTTTAACGGTGCCAACCGCCAGATCAAACGACCATTCAAACGGGTACTAATCCACCAGCCCCAATTCACAGCGCATTTTTTTGGACAGCTTCATCGCCACCAATTGATACGAGCGCGCAATCAATTCTTTTAATTCCGTCGCGGTGATTTTGTTGATGTCTTTGACTTGCACCCACTTCGCCCGTGCCAGATAGGGCGCGGGGATAAATCCCGGGCGGTCGGTGTATTCCAAAAACCGCCCATCATCAACCTTGAACGCCACCACCACACCGCGCAATTCGTTTTCGAACGCCACCGCAAACATTTTTCCACCAATCGAATAAACGTGATCAGCGCCCCACTTCACATCAGCAGTGGCATGTGGCAGCGACGCGCAATATTTTTTGATGGCGAATAAATTCATAAAGTCGTTATGGGGCGCACGGTTTCAGGCATTTATGTCCGAAGGTGCCCGCCAACATCGCACTTACGATCGGCCAAAGTGCTTGTCCCGGCGCGCGCGGTATGCACTCAAATCATAAACGATGTAGCCCAATGCATGATGTTGCAAAAAGGTATGGTTCGATCCGGTCTGCTGTGTCTGCCAATATTTGCGGCTTCGCTCCGACAAATGGGCCAGGTCGCGCGCGGCGGGCGAGTCCGGTGTCAACTGTTTGTCTGCCGACCAGGTCAACATTATCTCCGTTCCCGCAGGATCCAGTGCCTGGCCGAGGCGCTGCAACCCAGTGTAGCTCACCAGCAATAATGCCGTACCTGTTAAAAAGCCGACGAACACGCCCTCCATTCGTGGTGCACGCTGACCAATCAAATAATGGGCAACGCTGACCCAACCGATGACGCCCATTGCCGCCATGACCAGCCATGGCACAAACGCACCAAACATCAGATCGGAAAAAACCACATCAATCAACCAATAGGTCATCAACCCTGCGGCCACCAGTAGTGCCGTCCGAGTTGGGATGTGTTTGGCAAGATCAAACATTTTTTGTTTCTCGCCGACCCGAATAGCGGACGTCAACTTGCCGCGCGCGACAAACAGCTCCACCATCGGCAGCAACGACAGGTCAAGATTCTCGGATCGAGTCAGCACTGTGTTAAACATGATTTCTTTCCACCCGGCGATCTGCGCTTTGTTTTCAAACCACATCGCCACCAATATTTTTCTGGTCTGTCCCGGCGAGGTGACAAAAATCTCGCGTGCGCCCCCGCGTGAATTCCCCCAGTACGCATGCTCAATTTCATCCCATCGCATGGACCAAGCCGGTGACCAACTCTGCAGAAACGCAGGCAGCCCTGACGCATAAGCAATCGTGTGGTCAGTGACGATGAACCGCGCCGCCGCTGCCAAGCGAACAACGACAAATGATGCCACGCTGACCAGCAACAAAAATATGCCCATGCTGGACAACTTCGCGGCAAATTTTTCCGGCGGGACATTCAGCAGTTGTAACGCCATCGTGCCCACCAGCAAGAACAACATCACCCAGAAAATGGAAAAATCCAGGGAGGACATGGGACGAAATACGCGTGGGTGGGAAGCAGGCTGCATGGTCTGGAACGCGTCTGACATCGTGCTAGCCTCCGATTGTGATCCGTTATTTATTCTGCACCCGCCATTCCGTCGAATACCCGCCGGGTTGCGTCGCCACTACAGTCGCTGGTGACGACGCATTCTTGAGTATCGTCGATGCAAAACCCTCAACTATCGGTGCGCCGCACCACCACCTTGCCGCACCTACTGTTTGCCTTTGTCTGGCAGCGTTGACGCCGCCTTGTCGATGACCTGATAAAAGGTCTCATTCGGTTTGATCATGCCCAGTTCAACACGGGCACGCTCTTCAACGGCAACCAGACCTTCTTTTAGATCACGCACATCCGCATCCAGCGCGGCATTACGCTGCGTAAGTTTTTGATTTTTTTCTTTTTGCTGGGTGAGTTGTTTATTCACCTCCCACACCCGCAACCAGCTACCTTTG
>JANPNU010000172.1:0-2179 GCA_031427615.1 Burkholderiales bacterium | reverse complement strand
ATACGGTCCCGCCGGTGCCACCGATCAGTCCGGATTTCATATCCCACACTGTCAGGCCGCGCAATTGACCGCAGACCTGTGACGCGCGCAGCCTGGCGAGGCCGGCCATCACCACACCGCTGAAATAAAACGCAACATCGTCGCCTACGAAATCTGACATAACCGTGATGTGCCGCGCATCACTCATCACCCGTTCAAAACGTTTGATCCAGTCAGGGCCATGCGCCGGTGCAACGCTGGTGGCAATAAACATTTCGGGCGGGTGTGGCAGCACGATATTTGTTTCGCCCCCTAATTCCTTTAGCGCTTCAAGAAACAGGATATCTGCACCGCCTGCCGCACCGGAAAAACCGATTTGCGCTTCCCACGTCGACAGGGCGGCGAGAATTCGCTTATAGACAGCCCTCTCAGCCTCAGGCACAAAACGTGGCTGCTCCCGACCCGGCGCATCCAGCATATGGCCAGAGAAAACCACCACCTGCGGGGCGGCAAAGTTCTCGGCAATCATTTCGCGCGCGGCACTGTTGACACTCAAGACAAGCTCGGCATTGCGTTTAGACGACGCACGGTTACCGAGATTTCCCTCACAAATTGTGATGGCCTTCTTATATGCCCAGTCGGCAAGATCGAGACGATCCAGGATCAACGCCGCCTCGCCGATGGTGGCGTAGTCCCAGTAGCGTTGCGAGCCCAATGACGCCATGGTGACCTGATCGCCAGCAGACACTTGCGGGCAGTCTCCTGGCATCGCTTCCATGTCCGCTGCAAACTCGGCCATCATTGAATCCATGCTCGCCAACACAGCGGACGCCAGTTGCGACCCTTGGTCGTGATCGTCGCTCAGGAGTGCCAATGTGGCAGCATTGATGCCCGACCAGCTTCCCTTTGTAAGCTGGTACGCGTTGAAGTAGGTATCGCGCGCCTTTGAGAGGTACTTGCGATCGCCCGTCTGTAGCCAAAGGTCTTTGTAGGTGCGCGCGAGCAGACCCAGGGTTTCCTCGTTTGACTGCCCGCTTGCGGCGAGTTTCGCCATCATGACATTCGCTTTATTTGCTGCACCGGATCTTGCCAGGGCCAGCGCCCAGAGCTGAATCAGTCGTGGATTGTCAGGGGTAATTTTGTTGAGGCTTTCGCAGGCATTGGCAGCGAGCAGACACTCGCCCGCTTCCAGGCAACTTTCCACTCGCTTCAATGCGTCCGCGAGGGGCAAGGCGGCGGGATCTTGCGCGATGGATGCGATCTGATCGTAGAGATCGCGGCGAACTGATTTGGCAGCGACGCTGGTGGTCATGTGCCCTCCCTCTTGAAACAGAATTGGACCGAGCGCGGCGTCTGCGTGCTATTCATTATTTTTCTCCCTGGGACAGGCCTGCCGCCGATTCTGCCATAGTTCATTGCGCTACTTTTGTCGTTGCCAGCGCGTCGCGTATCAAAACGCACGCTCGATTAACTTTGTCGCAGGGGTATCGCTTGGTATGGCGGCAAACAGCATGCCATTAGAGCTGCCAAGTCGAGCCTGACAAAAATTATCCGCCACCAGATCGTTGCCGTTGCTCAGCAATGTTGCCGCTTGTCGCGCCAATGCCATTCGCTCAACGAGAAAACGCGAACGTCTTTCCAGATCTACCGTGTCCGCAAGTTGCACAGCGCGGCTGGCAACTTCGGTATCCAGCAATGCATTCAAGCCCTTCACTCTCCCAAACTCGGCAAACAGTGCCACGCGCGTATCAGGCTCGCGCGCCAGGGCGCGCAGCACGTCGAGGCACTGGATATTTCCACTGCCTTCCCAGATCGAATTGAGGGGTGGATGACGGAGGCGGCATTTCAGAGTCAAGCGACGTTTGTTACCAAACCACCGACCCCTTGAACCACACCCCCGTCAGTCAAAAATGTTACTCTTCAAACCAACAGGTATCATCCACAAATTCTATGGTAGACCCGAATGGCACTTACTTAAGCGTAATTGGATGGTTACTGGCAATATCCTAGAAGCCCAACAGTTTATCGTCGACCATGTTGGGCTTCATGTTGTTCAGCACCAACCTACTTTATAGCTATTTTGTCCCGTTTTTATGCTTAAGTAAGTGTCCTTCTGGTAGACCCCTTTGGTCCCAATTCCCATACCAGTTTATGAATCCATCCCCCTCGAACATTCGCACGCTCTCGCTGACCGAAGGCC
>JANPNU010000171.1:0-5477 GCA_031427615.1 Burkholderiales bacterium | reverse complement strand
GCGATAAAGGTCGGCATCAAATTTTTGGATGCCATTGAACCCGCAACATAAATTGGGCCCCGGCCTGCGCAGGGGAGGGATTTTTTGAGGTTTTTAGACGCTACCAGAAACAAAACACAAGATGGGTGGCGATGTTTCGGCAATATGTGTCTGCAAACGCGCGTCAAATAAAGAGTTTGTCATCAGGCAACTTCTAAAAACCCTGTCATCCCGGCCCTACGGCTTCGCTCAGGGCAGGCTCCGGCCGGGATCCAGAGGTGGACAAGTTATTGAAAATACAAAAGGACTGGATTCCGGTCCGGGCAAGTGCCCGGTTCATCCTGAGCCCGTCGAAGGGCCGGAATGACGAAATTTGTGGATTTTTAGAAGTTGCCATTAAGATGACGGTGCGGCGGATCAGAGTTTTGTTGATGAGTTTTGTTGATTGGCGCACCTGAATGGCAGTGCTAAACTGCCTCCGCAATACAATTCATGGCGGGAAATGATCAGAGGTTCTTGAGGCCAATCGGGAGTATGGTCATGCTTGTGCGTTTTGAACATGCCAACATTTGTGTTCACGATATCGACGGGGTCGTTCGCTTTTTGTTGACTGCGTTCCCAGAGTTTCGGATTCGCCGCGATACGACCGAGGCAGACGGCTCACGTTGGGTTCACGTCGGCTGTGATGAGACATACATTGCGCTGAATCAAGCGAACCCCGACACCGAGAAGCGCGGCAAGCCGTACAAGGGCCGCCCGGGTTTGAACCACGTGGCTTTTGAGGTTGATGACGTTGCCATGATGCGTGCGCGCCTCAGTGCGGCGGGCTACCAGGACTCAACACCAGCGAACGCACACCCCTTTCGTCAGCGAGTCTACTTCTATGACCCGGACGGAAATGATTGGGAGTTCGTTCAATACCTGTCCGACGATCGCGAGAAGCGGCATGAATACGAGATGCCAGATTATTCGGCCTAACAAGCCGGATAGGGACTCCTTCCCAATAACAATAGTTTGATTAATTTGGGTCGCGACAACGCAATGTGGCATTCGTGTCACCGCAGGAATGATCGAGGCATCTGGCATCTGAAGTGGGCTTGGAATGGCCGGTAGGCGGCAGTCTTTTTGCCAACGCGCGCAGAAATAACAATTGATGTTGTTTATATAATTCAACCATCGCGACGTAAGAGGTGGAAAGAATATCGCCACAGGAACCGTCCGTCTTCATCGTGTATTAAAAGCCAGCCCCGAAAAACTCTACCGGGCTTTTCTTGAGGCCGATGCCATGGCCAAGTGGATTCCGCCGTATGGTTTTACCTGCACAGTGCATCACATGGACGCCAAGGTGGGCGGCACCTACAAAATGTCGTTTAAAAATTTCACCACCGGTCACGCGCATTCGTTTGGCGGAACGTATCGTGAATTGGTCCCGTTCGAAAAAATTCGCTACACCGATCAATTCGACGACCCGAATCTGCCGGGTGAAATGCAGGCCACCATTACATTGAAGCCGGTCATTGGCGGGACAGAATTGACGATTGTGCAAGAGGGATTGCCGGAAGTGATCGCACTGGAGATGTGTTATTTGGCTGGCAGGAGTCACTCGCCCAACTGGCAAATTTGGTGGAGCCGAATATTCAGGAGTGACGGGACGTCGCGCGGCACCCTGCCATTCAGGGCTGCACGGTGAAGGAAGCTCTGATTAAGTCCATTTCGTCTCCATACGTTGTTGCTTACACAAAAAATTCTCCTTACATATCAAATATATGCCGCGTCGAATTTGTTGTGCTCGCGCCTGGTCTGGCTTAGAACTGAACTTAATCAGAGCTTCCTTAATATTGTTCAACAGCCAATTTGTCGCACTAACAAGTCGTGACGTCCGGGTGAATTTCTTGCGCCCGCTTTCGGCGCGCGTTCACCGGTAAAATTCAATCATGTTTACCCAACTCAGTGAAGATATCGATTCCGTGTACGCACGCGACCCCGCCGCCCGCAACTGGTGGGAGGTGCTGACTTGTTACCCCGGCATGCATGCGATCTGGTTGCACCGCTGGTTGTCGGGCCCGTTGTGGCGTCTTGGCCTGAAGTGGCTGGGGCGTCTGATGTCACACGTTGCGCGATTATTCACCGGGGTGGAAATCCATCCGGGGGCAACCATCGGCCGACGGGTGTTTATCGATCACGGTATGGGCATTGTGATTGGTGAAACCGCCGAGATTGGTGATGATTGCACGCTTTATCACGGCGTGACATTGGGCGGTGTGGTGTGGAATAAAGGCAAACGCCACCCAACATTGGCGCGTGGGGTGACGGTCGGTGCGGGCGCAAAAATCCTCGGTCCATTTACGGTGGGGGAAGGCGCACGTATTGGCTCGAACTCAGTGGTGGTCAAAGCCGTGCCGCCCGGCGCCACCGTGGTGGGTATTCCCGCACGGATTGTCGAAGGCATCAGCGGCGATGCGGGCAATGCGTTTTCAGCCTATGCTGTTACCACCAATGAAAACGATCCCCTTAACGCCATTCTCAAAACGTTGGCGGAACGCTCCGATAAAAGTGACGCCGCGGTGGCAGTGTTGTTAGCCAGAATAGCGGCCTTGGAAAACGAACAAAAAGACAAAGTCTAGACTAGGCAACGATTTCCGGATATTTTTGCTTGAAATAGTTCGTGGATAAACGACCATAGCTTTTGGGAACTTCTAAAAACCTACCCTTTACCGGCGCAGGCCGGCAGCCAATTTTTATATGCCATTGAACCCGCAACATAAATTGGGCCTCTGCCTACGCAGGGGAGGGATTTTTTTAGGTTTTTAGAAGTTCCCCAATACAAAACACAAACAACGGCAGCGACTTTACGATGAAAATGGCTGGAAATGGTTGTTGTTGCTGGTGTTTGCCATAAGGGAACTTCTAAAGCCCCACAAATTTCGTCATTCCGGCCCTTCGACGGGCTCAGGATGAACCGGGCACTTGCCCGGACCGGAATCCAGTTCTTTTGTATTTTCAATAACTTGTCCACCTCTGGATCCCGGCCGGAGCCTGCCCTGAGCGAAGCCGTAGGGCAGGGATGACGGGATTTTTAGAAGTCCCCTTTTTATTTTCCTGATCATTTGATCAATCAAGGCTGTGTTGCAAACGCAATAGAGTTGATTAAAACACTCAGGTTATCTATACTTGAGTGAATTAGTCGGATATTCGTCTGTCCAATAGCAAGTAACGTAAGTGAAGGTAGGTGAATGATTGTTTTAGCCGACTTTGTGCCCACTTATAAACCTCGTTTCGCCAGTGCAATTTGCGAAACCGTTTTCTAACAGGTGAACTGATGCGTTTGACCACCAAAGGCCGTTTTGCCGTTACCGCCATGCTGGATTTGGCGCTGCATGCCAATGATGGACCGGTCACGCTCGCCAATATTGCCGAGCGGCAGAAAATTTCCTTGTCATACCTTGAGCAATTGTTTGTGAAGTTGCGTCGTAATGACCTGGTCGCGTCAGTGCGTGGCCCGGGCGGTGGATACAATCTGGCGCGGCCAAGTGATCAACTGTCAGTGGCCGATATCATTATCGCGGTGGAAGAGTCGATCGACTCGCGCCAATGTGAGGGCAAAAAAGATTGTCTGGGTGAGGGCGCCGGACAACGCCGCTGCATGACCCATGACTTATGGGAAAGCCTGAATCAGAATGTGATTCAATTTTTATCGGCAGTGACACTCGCGGAATTGGTGGAACAACAATTTACGCAGACTGTTTCCGGGCCGGCCAGCTTGACCAAAAATCGGCAGGCAAACACCGGCAAGCGGCACATGTCATCAGCGGTCGGAAATATTGTGGTGAGTTGAATGTTTGTAATCGGCGTGTCATCAACGTGTACTAAATGTATTCGGCGCCGTTTAAAAAATGCTGCAGCGTTAGACAGTTATTAAATTCAGGACCATTCAGGATAAACAGCAAATGAAACAACCCATTTACCTCGATTACTCAGCAACCACGCCGGTTGATCCACGAGTGGCGGCGAAAATGATTCCGTATTTGACGGAGTCATTCGGAAACGCGGCCTCGCGTAGCCATAGTTATGGTTGGACGGCCGAAGCGGCGGTCGATGAGGCGCGCCAACAAGTGGCAAAGCTGGTGAATTGTGACGACAAGGAAATTGTCTGGACGTCCGGCGCGACCGAATCGATCAATCTTGCGGTAAAAGGCGCGGCGCAGTTTTACAAGACCCGTGGCAAACACATCGTCACGCTCAAAACCGAGCACAAGGCGACCCTCGACACGTTTCGCGAATTGGAGCGGCAGGGCTTTGAAGCGACCTATCTGGATGTGCAGGAAAACGGTCTGGTTGATCTGAATGTTTTTAAGGCCGCATTACGTGCCGATACAGTTTTGGTTTCGATCCTGTTTGTAAACAACGAAATTGGTGTCATTCAACCGATTGCTGAAATCGGCGAAATTTGTCGTGCGCAAGGAATTATTTTTCACGTTGACGCCGCCCAGGCCACCGGCAAACTGCCGATTGATTGTCAGGCGCTAAAAGTCGATTTGATGAGTTTTTCCGCACACAAAACCTACGGACCCAAAGGTGTGGGTGCATTGTTTGTGCGCCGTAAGCCACGGGTACGTCTGGAAGCGCAAATGCATGGCGGTGGTCACGAGCGTGGTTTCCGCTCTGGTACGCTGGCAACCCATCAGATTGTGGGCATGGGCGAGGCGTTTCGATTGGCACGATTGGAAATGGCCGCCGAAAACGAACGTATTCGCATGTTGCGTGACAAGCTGCTGAATGGCGTCAAGGACATGGAAGAGGTGTATGTGAATGGTGACCTTCTGCAGCGGGTGCCGCATAATCTCAACGTGAGTTTTAATTTTGTTGAGGGTGAGTCACTCATCATGGGTATCAAGGAGCTGGCGGTGTCGTCCGGCTCGGCGTGTACATCGGCATCACTCGAGCCATCGTACGTATTGCGTGCCCTGGGTCGGAACGACGAGATGGCGCATTCGTCCATTCGGTTTTCAATCGGGCGGTACACCACCGAAGCTGATATTGATTTTGCAATCAAGCTGATGAAAGAGCGTATTGGTAAATTGCGCGATATGTCGCCGCTTTGGGAAATGTACAAAGAAGGCATTGATGTCAGCAAGGTACAGTGGGCGGCGCACTGAACAATCGGACAAAAGTAAAAACCTACTTTTGTCCGGCAACGGCCAATCGCTGGCAAAGCCAGACGCTTGGCGAAACGAAACACCAGGAGAAATATCATGGCATACAGCACAAAAGTAATCGATCATTATGAAAATCCACGCAACGTTGGCTCGTTCGCCAAGGACGAAGACGGCGTGGCAACCGGCATGGTGGGTGCGCCCGCCTGCGGTGACGTGATGAAGTTACAAATCAAAGTCGGTGCGGACGGCATTATTCAGGACGCCAAATTTAAAACTTATGGTTGTGGTTCGGCGATCGCGTCGAGCTCATTGGTGACCGAGTGGGTCAAGGGTAAGACCATC
>JANPNU010000170.1:0-6141 GCA_031427615.1 Burkholderiales bacterium | reverse complement strand
GTTTTCTCGATTTGAAAAATGGCGAGATTCACAAGGCGAATTTTGCGGTCACCAATTGCTCGCCGGCAACCGTGCGTGACATTGAAAGTCGACGTGGTAACGCCGCGCGTTTCAATTCTGAAATTGATGTTCGTCTGATGGAAAAACTGCCGACCGACGTTTTGGTGCGACCACTCGCCGATATAAGAGCGTTGCCTGCTTCCGGAACAGTTGGTCAAATGCCAACTTCGCAGAATGTCACCAATATGGCTGTGAAGACATCGGCAACACCTGACGTCAACGACAATGCACAAACGGCAATCGGCACCGCAATAAAACCCCATGATGCGGCAACCGTTGTGCGATCGGTTAATAACAAATCTGCCGAGCCAATGGTTCATTCTGAAACTTCAGATATTGCGGCTGGTGGCGCAAATTCGCAAGCGAACCCAGACCAACAGCTCGAATCAATTTTGCCGGAACAAACCAATCAAATTGGATTTATCGGGCTGAAGACCGGCGACATTTTGCCCTATGCACAATCTACGATTCGTGTCAAAGGCGCGATCGGGACGACGTTCAGCCTGAGCGTGAACGGCATTGTTGTGCAGGAACGTCAGGTTGGTAAGCGGGCGGTGCTTGAAAGCAAGCAACTGCAGGCATGGGAATACATTGGCGTAGCCATGGCGCCGGGCGAAAACGAAGTTGCAGTCAAACAGATTGATCAATTCGGAAATCCACGCGGCGAGAGCAAAATCACGTTGCTTGCGCCCGGCGAACTTGCACAAATAAAAATTGAGTTTGCAGATAGAGCTCGGAAAAACGGCGGCGCGGTGGCCGACGGGAAAACACTGGCTGTTATTATTGTGAAGATGCAAGACAAACTTGGCACTCCTGTCACGTCACGGTTGCCGGTAACCTTAAATATAAATCTCGGCCGTTGGAACGTGATTGACGTCAATCCGGTGGAGCCGGGTGTACAGGTATTTATCGAGGGGGGGAGCGGGGAATTTTCGATTTTGCCGCCCGTCGATCCCGGACAAGCAATGATTAACATTGAAAGTGGTCGCGTTCGTCTCAATACACCAATGGATTTCCTGCCAGATCTGCGTGAGATGATCGCAGTTGGCATGATTGAAGGTGTCATCAATCTTCGCAAAATCGACACCCGTGCGTTGGTCCCCACACGGGAGCAGGATGCATTCGAAAAAGAAATCACGCGTACCGCCCGCACCTGGAATGACGACAAATTACAGGGCGCCGCTCGCGCATCACTATTCCTGAAGGGGAAGGTCAAAGGCGAGTATTTGCTAACCGTTGCGTATGACTCCGACAAGGACTCACGAGAGCGGTTGTTCCGGGACATCCAGCCGGATCAGTTTTATCCGGTATATGGCGATACATCAACCCGCGGCTTTGATGCCCAATCAACTGGTCGGTTGTATCTTCGTGTTGATAATAAAAAATCTTATTTGTTGTACGGAGATTTTAATACCTCGGTGGGCGTCGAGAATCGTCAGTTATCAAACTACAACCGGTCGTTGACGGGCGTAAAACACCATTACGAGTCTGGCGGCGTATCTGCAAATATTTTTGCCAGCCGCGATTCAACCAAGCAGGTAATTGAAGAATTTTCAACGAATGGTACCTCCGGCCCGTTCACACTCACCAATACCCGCGGACTAATTAACAGCGAAAAACTGGATGTGCTGACCCGCGACCGCAATCGGACCACAACCATTTTGAGGGTATTGCCGCTCATTCGTTTTGTGGATTACGAGTTGGAGTCGCTTACCGGGCGAATACTCCTCAAGGCACCAATTGCTACATTGGATGAAAATCTCAACCCACAATCTCTTCGTATCACCTACGAAGTTGATCAGGGCGGTCCACAGTTTTTGGTTGCCGGCGCGGATGCGCAGGTAAAAATCTCAGATCGTTTCGAGGTGGGTGCGTCATTAGTTGATGATCGTAATCCGGTCGACAAATACCGAATGATGTCGGTAAATAGTGTTGCCAAGATTGCCGACAAGTCTTTCATCATTGCCGAGATTGTACAAACTTCACGTGAGAAATTTGTCAACGGTGCGTCGCTCGGTGAGTTGTCCGGGTATGCGAAACGAATTGAATTCAAACGCAAGGACGGCGATTTCGACGGCAATTTATTTTTCGCCAAATCCGATGCTGGTTTCGATAATCCAAATGCCTCCTTGGCAAAGGGACGCACCGAAGCGGGTGGAAAATTGAGTTATCGAATCAACGACAAAACCGGCATGAAAGTTGAGCTGCTGTCGACCCAGGACAACGCCACTGACGCAAAACGTGACGGTATTCTGCTTACATTTGAACGTTCTCTGGCCGCGGGGTTACGAGCCGAGTTGGGGATGCGACATTCTCGTGATACCCAAGCTGCCCAATTACCTGGAAATGGCGGTTCCTTGGGGCAGCAGGTTCAGAAGGAGGTTACAACGGTAAGGAGCCGGTTGACCGGCGAGATACCCGGTGTGAAGGGTCTGAGCGCTTACGGCGAAGCAGAAGTGGATGTTGAAGACTCGGCGCGCAAAATTCTGGCGATGGGTGGCGAATATCAATTGCCAAACAAAGGACGGCTGTACGCGCGTCACGAATTTGTTTCATCAATCACCGGACCGTATGGATTGAGCAGTCAACAGCGTCAGAATGCAACCGTGTTTGGTGTGAATACGGACTATATGAAGGACGGCAACGTATTTAGTGAATATCGTGTACGTGATGCGCTTTCCGGTGGGGACGCGGAGGCCGCATTGGGATTGCGCAATGCATGGGCCCTCGCCAACGGAATCAAGTTGCAAACTGGATTTGAGCGGGTACAAACACTATCTGGTGTCGGCACCGGTGAATCCACAGCCGCCACGTTTGGTCTCGAATACACCGCCAGCCCGCTGTGGAAAGGCTCAACCCGTATCGAGATTCGCAAAGGCAATTCGCAAGACTCAATTCTTTCAACGGTGGCGTTGGCGTCAAAGTTGAACCGCAATTGGACGCTGCTGGGCCGCAACACGTTTTCTCTGTTGACTAATAAAGGGCAGACAACAGGCGAGAATCGGCAAGACCGTCTGCAGTTCGGGATGGCCTATCGGGATGTCGACAATGACATCTGGAATGCGGTCGGTCGAATTGAACATCGTACAGAGAGTGATACAACTCAGCCGACAATGGTACTGAAACGTTCGGTGGAGATGATTTCGCTGCATGCAAATTGGCAGCCACGTCGTCCATTCACATTTTCCGGTCGCTACGCTGCCAAATGGGTCAACGATAAATCCAATGGTATGGCGACCAAAAACAATGTGCAGTTGCTTGCCGGGCGTGCCCTGTGGGATATTGCGCCGCGCTGGGATGTCGGCGTGAATGCCTCGACCATGTTTGGTCGTGGGGCGCGGTCCAAGGTTTACGGGCTTGGCATCGAACTGGGATTTCTCGTGATGGAGAATTTGTGGATATCCGGTGGTTACAACTTCTTCGGCTATCGCGATGACGATCTTGCATCTGGCGAATATACGAGCAAAGGCGCATTCATTCGGTTACGGTACAAGTTTGATGAAGATCTATTCAAGCCCACACCGTCGGGCAAGCGAGATAATGCAAGTGGGCTGCCCGGGGCGACACAACCACAGGCGGTAGGCCCAATCGCGGGGCAGTCCTCGGCAGTTGGCGAGAAATAAGCTGAAAACAAAAATGAAAACGCTCGACGTTATCAAGAAATTCTTCAGGGTGTCCGGCGAACGCCGATCAAGTGCGTCGTTGTGTCAGAAAATCAATCACCCGGCCCAAGTTGGGCAGCGAATTTTGTTTGCCTTGGCGTGTTCATTGGCGTCGACCGTTGCCTGGGGCCAATTGGTCACGGTAAGTGCAGTTAACGACCTTACCTGCGGCGGATTTCGCGCAACGATGAATTGCACCGCGCAGGAATTTACCGTGGTGGCCAATTTTCAAGCGGCGCCAGGTACACCGTTTTATTGTACTGCCGGCCAATCATTCGTCTTGGGTGCCCAGCTCACATTATCCGGTACCAATGCAGATCGATACAACGTTGGTTTTTTTACCGGTCAAATCGGTAATGACCCCACCGCAAACACCGCTGGCAACATTTGTTCTGTGGCCACATTCCCAACCACACCTATACCTTGGTTTGCCAAGGACGTGAATGCCTGCGGTGACTATACTGCCGCGGGCAATAGTGTTGCGCAGATAAACAATCTCAAGGTGCTGTGTTCATCGACAACCGGCACAGACTTGGCGGTGCCGTATGCATTGAGCTATTCACAGAATTCGAATACGTGTACCGGGCCTACTGACGTGACCAATGGGGCCCCTTCAAAATGTAACACCGGAATTGCCAGTGTGACTGTGTCTTCACAGCCCTTGCAGGTGGCCGGTTATGTGAAAGTAACCAAGCAGACGCTGCCGGATGGCGATGCGCAATCCTTTGCTTTTACCGCCACTGCTTCAACCGGGACGCCGTCGCATCCTACCTTTAATCTGACCGACGGACTTACGCAGCAGGTGTTTCTGCCTGTGACTGCCACCGCCAGAAACTTGACAATCGTGGAGACCGCCGCCACGAATTGGGAAACGACGGCAAGTATCACCTGTGCGGCAGATGGTTCCTTGTCGTTTCCTTCGGGCATCACGATCAACAATGCGACCCGTACGATTGTCGTTCCGCTTAGTACCAGCGCGGTGGCTGCGGCTTGTACGATTACTAACACCAAGAAGTCGCGTATCACGCTGGTTAAAACGGTCAACACGCGGATTAATGCAGCGGATCAATTTACCGTCAGCGGCACTGGCGGCGGAACGCTGACAGGCACCACCACGGCCACTACAGTGGGTGCCGGCACCAGCGCGACGACCACTTTTTTTAGCACGCCCGGTTCAGCGTTGACCTTGTCTGATGCGATGGCCGGCGGCAGTGTTAGTGTCATTACCGATTACTACTCGCGATTGACCTGTACCAACGCGCTTTCGGGAACGGCAGGATTTACACTCAATAGCAGCTTACCGAGCAATCTGAATACGATCAGCACCAGCATCACGCCGCTTCCCGGTGACGACATTACCTGCACCTATACCAACAGGCCCAAGCCAACCATTACCAAAGCCTTTGCGGTGATCAACCTGGCCAGCGGTGGCAACACCAACCTGACGGTGACCATCGGCAACAACGACGCCAGCGCCATTACGCTATCGGCAGTGCTGACCGACACACTCCCGGCGGGCCTAACCATCGGCACAGCGGGTAACACGGGTACCTGTACCGGTGTGACGGCGACAGCAGGTGCGGGTAACTTCACGATGGCTAACGGCACCAGCATCGCTGCGGGCGGCTGCACGATCATCGTGAATGTCACCTCGAGTACTGGTGGTTCCGTCACCAACACCATTGCCAGTGGCGCTTTGCAGACCAGTGCAGGCAACAACGTAGCGGCGGCGACGGCGACACTAAACGTCTTTGCGCCACCGACGGTGGCCAAGAGCTTCATGCCATCGACGATCAGTAGTGGCGGTACCAGCGTCTTAAGTCTGACAGTCACCAACCCTACCGGTAACCCGACAGCGGCGGTGACCACGATTCAGTTGCCGGACACCTTCCCGACGGGCGTGAGTTTACTCAACACCACCTTCACGTTCACGCCTGCGGCCTGCGGCACCGCGACAAAGACCAGTGGTGCGGCCAGTGCGGCAGCGGACACCAACATCCGCCTGAACGTGGCCAGTCTTGCCGTTGGTGCATCGTGCCAGTTGCAAGCAAACGTGACATCGACTACGGCTGGCACAGCCACTAATACCACCACGGCGGTAACGGTGACGGGTCCGGTGACACTCACCGGTGGCACCACCTCAGCGATGCTCACGGTCGTCGTCGCCCCGGTCATCACCAAAGACTTCGTCGCCACCAGCATCGCGGTCGGCGGCACCACCACACTCAACATCACGGTGCAAAATCCGGTGGCCAACACCGTCGCCATCACTGGTGTTGCCTTCACTGACACCTACCCGACGGGTCTTACGGGCGGCGCGGGCACCATCAGTGGTGCTGGCTGTGCCGGCACACTCACCGGGATAGCGGCGAGCCTGACCTTAAGTGGTGCGACCATTCCGGTCGGCATTACCTGTACC
>JANPNU010000169.1:0-9912 GCA_031427615.1 Burkholderiales bacterium | reverse complement strand
TTTGGTTGCTATTGAACCCACAACAGAAATTGGACCCCTGCCCCGGCTTTAACCATACCGGGGCAGGCTCACCGCAGGGCAGGGAGTTTTTGGGGTTTTTAGAAGTTCCCCAACGATGCTTGTTACGCCGCAGCCCGCTGGCTCTTTAATAAAGCGGTCACTTCTGGTGTGGTGAGGGGCTTGGCGAATAAATAACCCTGAAAAATATCGCAACCATTGGCACGCAAAAATTCGAGTTGCGCGACCTGCTCGACGCCCTCGGCAATAATACGCA
Source organism: Burkholderiales bacterium (assembly GCA_031427615.1). GTDB lineage: Bacteria > Pseudomonadota > Gammaproteobacteria > Burkholderiales > Usitatibacteraceae > UKL13-2. The sequence goes on along the minus strand of JANPNU010000169.1, from coordinate 9,638 downwards.
AACCCAATCGCTTGCCCATCACAATGATGGCCTCGGTGATCGAACAACTATTGGGGTCGCTTGGGATCTGTGCGATAAAACTGCGATCAATTTTGAGTGTCTGCGCTGGCAGGCGCCGCAATTGTCCGAGCGACGAATAACCAATGCCAAAGTCATCAATCGAGATGGTTGCACCCATACGGCGCAACTCGGCAAGAATCTCAATCGACTGCTCGAGGTTGCGCATGGCCATGGTTTCGGTGATTTCCAATTCGATTCGTGTTGGCGAAACACCGGTCTCAAGGAAGGCCGCTTTCATCGACGGCAATAATTTGCGTGAGACAAATTGCCGGGGCGAAAGGTTGACCGATACGGTCAGATCCCGGTAACCCTCTTGGTCCCAAATTTTTATTTGCTGACAGGCGGTACGAAACACCCACTCACCCAACGGCACGATGAGCCCCAACTCTTCGGCGATCGAAATAAAATCGTCCGGAAAAATTTCGCCATGCTGTGGGTCGTTCCAGCGTAATAACGCCTCAAGTCCAACGACCCGTCCGCTCAGCACATCAACCTGTGGTTGATACCTGAGGAAAAACTCATTACGCTCGATTCCACGCCGCAAGCGTGATTCGACCTCAAGGCGTTTGGATAACAGAAAATTAAGATCCGACGTGAAGAAACGCGCGGTATTGCGGCCGGCATCCTTCGCTTGATACATCGCCGAATCGGCATGTTTCAACAGGTGCTGGATATCGGTCGCGTCATTTGGGTAGTGTGAAATGCCGATGGACGCGGTCACGGTTAATTCATGTCCCGACACTTCGATCGGTTTGGCGAGTTCGGCCAAAATCTTGTCGGCGACAACTTGTGTTGATTCGGGTTTGTCCAAATCGGGCAGCACAATCACAAATTCGTCACCGCCTTCGCGCGAAACGGTGTCGCCTTCGCGTACCAGTTTTGCCAGCCGTTTGGAGATATCACGCAGGACATAGTCGCCAGTCTCGTGGCCGAGTGTGTCGTTGACCAGTTTGAAGCGGTCCAAATCGATGAATAACAGACCAACATGGCGCTGCTGGCGGCGGGCGGTAAGAATGGCTTGATTTAACCGGTCTTGCATCAGACGACGATTGGGTAGGCCGGTCAACGCGTCGTGGTGTGCCATGTAGTGAATGGTACGTTCGGTATTCAGGCGCTCGGTAATGTCTTGCACCAATGACGCCACGCCAATCACTTTGTTGTCATCGTCAACCAGCGGCGTGTTGTACCACTCGGTGCTGATTTCTTCGCCGCGTTTGGTTTTATTGGTCAGCGTCACGCGGGTTGAATGGCGTGTTTGCATGAGTTCTGCAAACATGCTGGCCAATCGTTCGGTCTCTTCGGTACCATGCACCAGCATATAACCAGATTCACCGATTGCCTCAGAGGCAATGTGCCCGAAAATAGCTTCAGCTGCGGGGTTCCAGGTGGCGATGCGGAACTCCATGTCCCATTCGATCACGCCCAAGGGGGTCCGTTCAAGATGTAACTTCAAGCGCTGTAGCGCAAGCAATTCCGAGCGCTCGGCTTTACGGCGATCTAGTGACTCGGCAACCAAGGCCTTGTTGGCCATTTCGACGCGCATTTTTTCTTCTTCGAGTCGAATGGCGATCAGCACGTTGTCAAATCGTGCCGTCAACGAGTCCAACAATGCTTTATGAACTTTGTTATGCACCACCGCCAACAGACCCACCAAAACAATAATGGTGAAACCTAGCATCGAGCCGGCGCGATCGCCAAAGCCAAGTGTCATTACTCCCATCGGCAACAGTGACACCAGGGCGGTTAGGGTGAACAAAGTCCGATGCGGCGCGAAATAGGCGACCGCGCCGGTGGTCAACAAAGCAACCAGCATCATGACCGGCAATTGTGTGGCACCCGCCTTGGGAAGCAGAGCCGATCCCATCACGCCCCACATGACGGCCATAACGATGGTGCCGACGACAAACCGCGACTCCCATATCGCCAGCCGTTCAGCTGGCGGGTTAGAGCGGATAAATAATTTATAGAGGCCATAACGGGCAAGCATCACGGCAATGGCGACCGTAAACCACGCAAATAAAATCGGCCGTTCGCCCACCTCATGCCAGAGAATGGCGCCAAGCAGGAAGGTCACCATAAATTCGGCAAGATAACCGACCAAGGAAAAACGGTACAACAATCGCACCTGCTCGGCGAAAATATGTTGGGCGACAAACGCCCGGTCTTGAGCGGTAATCGGTGATGCCAACGACAAGCCGGGCGCATTCAGCTGGCCAACATTGCTGGCGCTCGTGCCGCTTGGTTTCGTTTTACCTTTTTGGCTCAAAAATCAACCCTTTGATGGCGGTGCGATTGAATTCAAATGTTTGCGATTTTATCGGTCAAGCAAGACGCATCGGCAAATTGATCGACCGATTAGAAACCCCATGAAGAAAAGACGCCAGATTGCACACATCACGGTCCATTACACACGATTGAATGATGACAAGACACTTTTATAATCAAGTGTATGTGATTGTTATCTTAATTATTATCAAAAATATCCCATTCATATTGCAGCTTAGAGTGATGCTGTTCACCCGTCAAGTTTCTACTGGAGAATTTTGGTGAAAAGGCGAGTTTGCCCCGCAATCGGGGGATAGTGCGCGGAAAAGCGGATATTTTTCATGATTTTGATCAATAGCGCCTGCGTCGCCCTGCTTTGAGCACGGGGAAGCAAAACCGGCTCGAATGAATAAAAGTTGGCGTGGCAGCCATCCTCGTCCAACGGCATTCAACGTGATCAGTGCGCGTGGCTGCCATGAAGAGCCGGTAAAATATTGTGATGCGTGCGACCATTCAAGCCTTGCCGGAACTGCTGATAAACCAAATTGCCGCAGGCGAAGTGGTCGAAAGGCCTGCTTCCGCACTAAAAGAATTGCTGGAAAACAGCCTTGACGCAGGCGCGACCGAAATTCAGATCGATCTGGTTGAGGGCGGCATCAAACGCATTCGCGTGGCCGACAACGGCAGCGGCATACCCAATGATGAAATGCACTTTGCGGTGCAGCGACACGCGACGTCGAAAATTCGCAACCTTGATGATTTGGAGCGGGTGGCCACGTTGGGGTTCCGTGGTGAGGCCCTGGCCAGTTTGGGTGCCATTTCGCGATTGACCCTGACGTCACGGTTTTCAGATGGCGTTGTCCCCGCGCCGCATGCGTATTGTCTGCAGGTTTTGGGTGGCGCAATTGCGACCGTCGAGGCGGCGGCGTTGGCGGGTGGAACGGTGATAGACGCCGAAGATTTATTTTTTAATACGCCGGCGCGCCGTAAATTTCTGAAAACAGAGGGCACGGAATTTGGTCATGCCGAAGACGCGGCGGTTCGAATTGCAATGGCTTTTCCGCACGTGGCGATTGCGCTTTCGCATAACGGTCGTCGGATCTGGTCCCATCCGGTGCAGGCACCGGCGCACCGGGTCATGGCCATCTTGGGGGATGAATTTGCCGGGTCATCGATGTCGGTCAGTGAACAACATGCCGCGTTTGCCTTGCATGGGTTCATCGCCCTGCCACGTTATTCCCGCGCCGGGCGCGACCAGCAGTTTTGTTTTGTCAACGGCCGTTTTGTGCGCGATAAATTATTGCAGCATGCGATTCGACAGGCCTATGCCGATGTGTTGCATCATGGACGCCAACCGGCGTTTGCACTATTTTTTTCGATCAATCCGGAGTTGGTTGATGTCAATGTGCATCCAGCAAAGGCCGAAGTCCGGTTTCGCGATGGCCGTGCTGTTCATCAGTTTGTGTTTCATGCCTTAAACAAGGCGTTGTCGGCGTCCGCGGTAGACGTCGCCGCGCCGACAGCTGACCCGGGCCGTTATGTGTCGGCGTTTCCCGCAGCTACGGTATCAGGAACAAATTGGCCACGTGCGGTGCAAACTCAGTTTGGATCAACCGGAGGCGCGCCCGCGTTTCGGGCCCAGGAGTCCGCCCGATTTTACGAAGTGCTGCGAGGTGCGTCGGCATCCGACCCCGGGATCAGTAATGGGTCCGAATTGCCGCTGGTGCCGACAATGGCATCAGCCACGCAATCGAATCATGACGGCGGAGTGCCGCCATTGGGGTTTGCGCTGGGCCAGTTGCACGGAATTTATGTGCTGGCACAAAATTCGCAAGGGCTGGTGCTGGTTGATATGCACGCTGCACACGAACGCATTTTGTATGAACAATTTAAGGCCGCCAACAACGCCAATGAAACGGCCACCCAGCCGTTGCTGACACCGATTGCGTTTGCAATTGCGGCGCGCGAGCGCGAGATACTTGACGACAATCGTGCGCTATTGGCCGAGCTGGGTTTCGAGTTTGCGGATTTAAGCCCGAATGAAATCGCCATCCGTGCGGTACCGGCATTGATGGAGCGGCGGGAACCGCATGATTTGTTACGCGAAATGCTCGACGATCTGGCCTTGCACGGCGGCTCACGCGCAATTGAAGAGAGGCGCGATGAAATTCTATCCACCATGGCCTGTCATGCCGCGGTGCGCGCAAACCGCCAACTAACACTGCCGGAAATGAATGCGTTACTTCGGCAGATGGAAGAAACCGAACGAAGTGGGCAATGTAATCATGGCCGGCCGACCTGGTACCAGTTTGCGTTGTCTGATCTGGATAAATTATTTATGCGCGGCCGATGAAACCGGTGGTCTTTCTGCTGGGGCCGACGGCAACCGGGAAAACGGCCCTGGCGTGTGAACTGCGTGCGAGATTTCCATTTGATATTGTCAGTGTGGATTCCGCCCTGGTTTATCGCGAAATGAATATCGGCACCGCCAAGCCGGATGCGGTGACGCTGGCACAGTACCCCCATCAATTGATCAACTTGATTAATCCCGATCAGGTTTATTCCGTCGCGGATTTTAGGCGGGATGCCCTGGCTGCCATCGCAAAAATTCACGCCAACGGTCGGACGCCGCTACTGGTGGGCGGCACCATGATGTACGTTAAAGCACTGATTGAGGGCTTAAGTGCCATGCCGCCGGCAGATTTGGCAATTCGCCGGCAAATTGCCGACCGGGCGGTACAGCGTGGATGGCCGGCGATGCATGCCGAGCTTGCCCGAGTTGATGCCATTTCTGCCGCTCGGTTGTCGCCCAATGACAGTCAGCGAATTCAGCGGGCGTTGGAGGTGTTTGCCATCAGCGGCACGCCGATATCGGAACTACAAACACGCAATGTCCAGAAAAATCCGGATGCTCCGGTATTCCCGTTTGCATCAACAATATTGGCATTGTTGCCATCTGAGCGTGCGCTGCTACACCAACGCATTGAGGCTCGGTTTGACGCAATGCTGGCCAACGGATTGGTCGATGAGGTTCAAAAGCTGCGGGAAAAGTACCGATTGACCATCGATATGCCATCCATGCGGTGTGTTGGTTATCGACAGGTGTGGAATTTTTTGGACGGAAAAATTGATGTGGCAGTCATGCGTGCACAAGGCATTGCTGCCACGCGGCAACTTGCCAAGCGACAGATGACGTGGTTGCGCGGAATGGAACGGGCTGAAACGTTTGACTGCATGGCGCCAGCCGTGAGCAGCCAATTGTCCCATCGCTTGCAGCAAATTCCGCTATAGGTCTGCTTTTGCTGTCAATTGGGCGGCAGTCGCTGCCAGACCGTGCTGGTATCCGGTTAATCCTGATTCGCCAACGATGGGTGTGGTTCTAGCAGCCTGTCGGACTTAAAGTGAATCGGCTGCAAAATGATCCAATCGGTCCATATTTCCTCGCTTTTCGGTGCAAAGGGGGCCACCATTTGCTTGAAAAGCGAGAAAATCTGTCCTCAATTGGCTCATTTTTCGCACCGATTCTTTAAGGCCGACAGGCTGCTAGCCTGCATATTTCACGGGTCGGCCCCGCTTTGCTTAGCGCCTTGCCCGTGAAATTTCAGCGCACTTTGCATGTCCAATTTGGTTTTCATTGAACAGGGGGCCTTTCTGCTCGATAGCAGGCCGCTGAACATGCGCTTTTCCGTCCTCTTGCCGTGCTCATTTGCCCACTACGGCCAGCTATGCCGTGGTCAGTCGAACGAATAATCACCCGCCCATCGACTCGGAAAGCCCTGCATGGCTTTCCGGTTCAGCGGGCGTGGCGCACGCGCCGCGAATTACCCGCTTCACCTCATCGAACGCAACCCCGTGAAATATGCAGGCTAGCCGAAGCGGCCGGTAATGTAATCTTCGGTTTCTTTTTTGCGCGGCTTGATAAATAACTCGTCAGTGATTCCGTATTCAACCAGGTCGCCCAGGTACATGTAGGCGGTGTAGTCCGATACCCGTGCGGCTTGCTGCATATTGTGCGTGACAATGGCGATGGTGTAGTCGGTTTTTAATTCGTGCAATAACTCTTCGATTTTCGCCGTGGAAATGGGATCAAGCGCCGAGGTCGGCTCGTCCAGCAGGACGACTTCCGGTTTAACGGATACCGCACGGGCGATACACAATCGTTGCTGTTGGCCGCCGGACAGTGACAAACCACTTTGTTTGAGTTTGTCCTTCACCTCGCCCCAAATCGCCGCCTTGTTCAGCGCCCATTCAACCCGTTCATCCATCTCGGCGCGGGTCAGCGATTCATACAACTTCACACCAAAAGCGATGTTGTCGTAAATGGACATCGGGAACGGTGTCGGTTTTTGGAACACCATGCCGACTTTTGCACGCAATAAATTGACGTCCTGTGATTTGTCGAGAATGTTGCGGCCATTCATTAAAATCTCGCCCTCGGCGCGTTGCCCAGGGTAAAGATCGTACATTCGATTGAGGGTGCGCAGCAGGGTCGATTTGCCACAACCGGACGGACCGATAAACGCGGTAATACGCCGATCCAAAATATCCAGATTGATATCCTTTAAACCTTGAAAACCACCGTAGAAAAAATTTAAATTCTTCACGGAGATTTTTGGCACGGCCTGGTCTGCGACATTTCGGCTTGGTTCAATGTAGGGGGCGACGGCATTCATATTGTTCTCAAAATTAGTTGGAACGCTGGCGGAACACCACACGGGTGATGATATTGATGGCCAGTACAGTGAAGGTAATCAACATGGCGCCGGCCCAGGCGAGGGCGACCCAATTCTCGAACGGACTTAACGCAAATTGATAAATCACCACCGGTAAATTAGCAATGGGTGCGTTCAGGTTCGATGACCAAAACTGATTGTTCAGCGCCGTGAATAACAGTGGTGCGGTTTCACCGCTGATTCTGGCCAATGCCAGCAAAATGCCGGTGATGACACCGCTGCGCACGGCTCGCAGGGCGATCATGGTGACAATTTTCCACTGGGGCGCACCCAGCGCAGCGGCAGCTTCGCGCATGCTCGCGGGAACCAGCAGTAACATGGTTTCGGTGGTTCGCACCACCACCGGGATGGCAATAATGGCCAATGCAATTGCGCCCGCCCACGCCGAGAAGTGTTTGACCTGTGCGACGTAAACCGTGTAGACAAACAAGCCGATGATGATTGACGGGGCTGACAATAAAATGTCGTTTACAAAACGCGTGGTTGGTGCCACCCAGCCACGGCTGCCAAATTCGGCGAGATAAATGCCGGCAAAAATGCCAATTGGCGTGGCAATCAATGTGCCGATGGTGACCATGACCAAACTACCAAAAATGGCATTGGCCAATCCACCGATGCTGCCCGGTGGCGGAGTCGTCTGGGTAAAGACCTGCCAGTTCATGCCGCCGATGCCTTTGATAAAAAGCACCGTCAGAATCCACAACAAAAATGCCATGCCAAATGCCATAGCGGCCATCGCCAAACCCAGTGCCAGTCGATTGACAAACAAACGCCGTTGATAGATTGTGCCTCCAGGCATCATGTGCGTGCCCCTTCACCCTTTGAAAGTTGCATTAACATCAACTTGGCCAGCGCCAGCACCACAAACGTAATCACAAAGAGAATCAAACCAACTGCAATCAAGGCCGAAACATGTTCACCCGGGCTCGCTTCGGCGAATTCATTGGCGATGGTGGAGGCGATGGACGCGCCCGGCTCATACAGTGACGCGGCAATTTTGGGCGTATTGCCGATCACGAACGTGACGGCCATGGTTTCGCCGAGTGCGCGCCCCAGTCCCAACATGGTGCCGCCAACCACACCTGCCTTGGTGTAAGGCAAAATAATATTGCGTACCACCTCCCAGGTGGTGGCGCCCAATCCATATGCCGACTCTTTCAGCACACTTGGCACAATTTCAAATACGTCGCGCATAACGGAAGCGATAAACGGGATCACCATGATCGCCAAAATAATGCCCGCTGTTAACATGCCAATGCCCATTGGTGCCCCTTGGAAAAGTGCGCCGATATACGGCACGCCTCCCAGGTATTTTGTTAATGCCGGCTGCACATATTCGGCAAACAACGGCGCAAAAACAAACAAACCCCACATGCCGTAAATAATCGATGGGATGGCGGCGAGCAATTCAACCGCGGTGCCCAGTGGGCGTTTTAGCCAGGTTGGGCAAAGCTCGGTGAGAAAGATGGCAATGCCCAGGCTGACCGGGAGCGCAATGAGCAGGGCAATAAGGGATGTGACGAGTGTGCCGTAAATCGCATTGGCGGCACCAAATTCTTCCGTGACCGGATTCCATGCGGTGCTGGTGAAAAAACCGAGTCCATGCGATTCAAAAACCGGAATGGAACCCCAAAGCAATGAGCCAATAATGGCGCCCAGCAACAACAGTACAAACAATGCAAACGCCAATGTCATCTTGCGAAAGATGATGTCCTGAATCCGCTGGCTGGCGGCGCGTTTGACGAGTTTGGCTTGTTGTTCTTCTTTTGACACAGTTGGATCTTTCAAATGCGTGGCAGACATTGTTTGATGACAACGATTGGTTCGCGGTTATTTTAACGCGCCGTACGCGGCGGCATTAACGATTGGCAAATTGCAAAACGGCCGCGAACCATGTTGGTGTCGCGGCCGATGGTGCCGGATGAACAACTATTTCCAGAGTGCACTGCTGTTCGGCCCTTTGATGTCGGTTTTCCACAGCGCCCGAATCTGGGTTTTGACACTTGCCGGCATCGGCACATAATCCATTTCGCCGGCAGCCTTGTCACCGTTGGTGAACGCCCAGTCGAAGAACTTCATGACGGCGAGACCTTTTTCTGCACTTGCCTGCGCTTTATACATGATGATGAATGATGCGCCTGTGATCGGGAAACTATCCTTGCCTGGTTGATCTGTCAGCACCAGAAACATTCCGGGTGCTTTCGCCCAGTCGGCATTGGCGGCGGCAGCTTGAAACGTCAAGTCATCCGGCTGCACAAAATTTCCCGCCTGGTTGCGTAGTTGGGTGTGTGACATCTTGTTCTTTTTGGCGTACGCAAACTCGACGTAACCAATCGAGCCTTTAATGCGCTGCACGTAGGCCGATACGCCTTCATTGCCCTTGCCGCCCACACCTTCCGGCCAGGAGACGGCAGTGCCGACACCAACCTTGGTTTTCCATTCCGGGCTGACTTTTGCCAGGTAATCAACGAACAGAAACGTTGTGCCTGACCCATCGCGAGAACGTCCCAGTGCTCCATCACCTCGCGAACGGATGCGGGAAGCCGCGCCCCGTAGCCGAACAGGTGGGTGCGCTCGAGC
>JANPNU010000168.1:0-4834 GCA_031427615.1 Burkholderiales bacterium | reverse complement strand
CAGCGACAGCGTGTCGCCCGGATGCAAGTCGTTTGCCCCGGCAAAGGCCTCGCCGACCAGCAACTCGCCACGACTGCGTGGTGTTAGCCACCGGCCCGCTCGCAGGAATAGCCGGTTCAACTCCGGGACGCCGACATCCGGAAGCGAGCGAACGGTGCCGCTGGCCGGCTCGTCCCGACCGGCCAGGTCGAGTGTGACACGTGCGGTCACGCCGGCCTGCACCGAGGCGACGCCGGGAATTTCGTGGATGCGCGCGACGATGGATTGCGGTGCCCGCTTCGCATGCGCGAACACTTCGGCAAAGCGATGCGCTTGGTAGTATTCACGCTGTGTCGCGTCAAGCGAATAAATCAGGCTGCGCGCCATGATCATCATCGCCAGGCCGCAGGCGATAACCATCGCCACGGCAATGGCCTGGCCCCGCATGCGCTTCAGATCGCGCAACAGCTTGCGATCCAGGCAGGGTAGCACTACCATTTCAGGCTGCTCGGCAGCGCGCGCTGCGCATTCCGCTGAATGCTCTGCACCCGGCCATCGGAGAAACGGATGACCCGATCCGCCATGTCCGCCATGACGGCATTGTGGGTAATGATTACCGTCAATGTGCCGATCTCCCGATTGGCGCGCTCGATTGCCTCAAGAACCACGATGCCGGTCTGCACATCCAGCGCGCCGGTCGGTTCATCGCACAGCAGGACTTCGGGGCGCTTGGCGATCGCCCGTGCGATGGCGACGCGCTGCTGTTCGCCGCCGGACAATTGGGCGGGAAAATGATCCATCCGCTCACCGAGGTTTACCATCCCGAGTGCCTCTTCAGCGGGCATCGCGTTACGCGAAATCTCGGTGATCAACGCAACGTTTTCCCGCGCGGTGAGGCTCGGGATCAGGTTGTAGAACTGAAACACGAACCCGACCGACACGCGGCGATATTGGGTAAGCCGATCTTCGTCGGCTGCTGTGAGGTCGAGTCCGTGATAGGTAAGCTCACCTGCTGTGGGCAGATCGAGCCCGCCGATATTGTTGAGAAAGGTAGTCTTGCCACTACCCGATGGCCCCAATAACACGATCAACTCACCTGCAAACAGATCGAGGTCGACGCCGGCCAATGCGCGCACCTCCGTCAAGCCACTGCCGTAGGTTTTCGTCAATCCGCGGATTCGAAAAACCGGGTCGCCGCCACCGTGCAGGGCGGTCTTTTCCGTGCCGCGTTCAGCGCGACGATCATCACCGGGGCGGCCCGTCATTGCTTGTATACCCATAACGCCAACATCCCAACCTCCCACGGCCAGTAAATTGCTTCCTGGATGATTTCACACGAGGATCAATTCCGCACAGAGTGGCATTGCGACATGTCGCCGTGTCCGGCAATTCTTGATGGTTCAGTTTAGCGCAGCGGCGCGTCCATCATGCTGCCAATGCGTAGGTGATTGCTGGTTGCGACTGCGCTGTTACGATGGCTTCTCGCTCTCTGTTGAGGGTAACCAATCGCTTCGGTGTCCAGTTGCGAGTGGGGCCGGACCAACGCGCCGACGATCGCGCTTTTGCTTGTTCGTACATCCGTCGGCGGGCGTCGAGAATTGCCAGATCTTTCACCCGCACGGGGCTGCGGCTGGCTCACGTAGCCAATACTGCTGTGCCGATGGTCATCGATTGTACCAATCCACGAATGCGGCAGCCCAAGCGCTCGCTGCGGCTTCATCGACAAAGCCTCCTGGCGAAAACTCAGGTCGATATTTGGCCGTGCGGAACAAGGACTCGGCATAGGCATTGTCATTTCTCACCCTTGGCCGCGAGTACGAGCCGCAAACCTCGAACAACAGCGGAGACTCTTCTACGTTGAAATTTCGAGAGTTAAGGCATCGCCTGGGGACGGCCAACCAGGGACTTTGATCGGATGCGTGGCAAACCTATTCGCAAGAAATGCCGCTCGTGACTGCGATGAGTGCTGGAATAAGCCCTGCGGGGAAGAACCATGATACGGCACACTTGAATGCGGAGAAGCAACCCCTGAAAACGGATTGCCAAAAGGACATGAAAATAGCTGCCTGAATTTACCCATCGAGGCGGCAACTACCTTGACAACGACCGCGTCTGGCCCGCGGTACATGCGGCCGCAACCGATCAATAGGGCAGGGCCACATATTTCTGCTTGATCGCAGATCGGCCACATCCGGCGCGCATGCAGACTCCCTGCAACGAACACACCACCTATCGCAGCACCGACCCCGGATAGCCCAACTGCCGCCATGCTTCAAAAACCGTCACCGCTACCGCGTTGGATAAATTCAAACTGCGATTGTCCGGGCGCATCGGTAGCGTCACCCGTTGCACGGGCGGAATATTGGCCAACACATCTTCCGGTAAACCACTGGTCTCACGGCCAAACACCAGCACGTCGTCTTCTCGATATTTCATTTCGTCCACACGTAATGTGCCGCCGGTTTCCACGGCGATCAATCGCCGTCCGGCCAATTCGGCGCTGTCACGGCACGACACCCAATTGGGGTGGTGCAGCACATTGGTCAGCTCGTGATAATCGAGGCCCGCACGTCGCACCCGTTTATCGTCCCACTCAAAGCCGAGTGGATAGACCAAATGTAAACGTGCACCGGTATTGGCACACAAACGAATCACGTTGCCGGTATTGGGTGGAATTTCCGGCTGGTGTAAAACCACATCGATCATACCCGCGCCTCATCCATGACCGCGCGCGCCACCACCCAGGCATGCACCGTTGCGGCACCGGCTTTTTTTAATACTTTGGCCGCTTCGGACAAAGTCGCGCCGGTGGTTAAAACATCATCGATCAACACAATATGTTTGCCTGCGATGGGTTGGGCACAATCAAATGCACCCCGCACATTTTTTAATCGTGCCTGACGCGACAATCCCGCTTGTGGGGGTGTATCGCGAATGCGCAACATGGTTTGATGCGCAACCGCAATTCCCAAAATCCGCCCGAGTCGATCGGCGATTAATGCCGATTGATTAAAACCGCGTTCGGCCAAACGACGATTGGCGAGGGGCAGAGCAACCAGTGTCATGTCGGCTGTTTTTAGATTGCCCGGTTGATCCGCAGCCCCGCACAACTTGGCAGCAACGGCTGCCGCAAGTGCGGCCGCAAAAAAATCGACCAACACCAGATTGGCGTTGAATTTAAACGATTGCACCAAACGATCCAGCGGAAATTGATATTTGAACGCCGCCACGGTGGCGTCAATCATCAGTGGTGCGGCCAGACAGGCACCACAGCGGGTGGAGTGATCCGGCGCGGCACAACCCGGGCAGGCGCGCTCGTTGCGTGGCAATGCCGCCCGACACGGCGCACAGAGGATGGCCGCGTCGGCTGCGTCACACAGCACACAATCCTGCCGCACATCGGTCAGGCGGGAACGACTGAACAGCCCGGCCGCAGGCAAATTTGACGCACTTGGCAATCTTGGTGGATGGGTCACAAAAGCCTCATGCCACCAGTTTGACCAATTGTCGTTTTATCGGGCAGCTTGAGTTGACATTAAACAGACGTTTCTTCATAGTTGAATTCTATCTGTTCACGCTCGGGAAATATTGATGAATCAAGCCGTCACGGCCACCATGCCAAACGCTGCATCCACCGCCGCACCATCTAACACCACAGCACCCACCGCCGGTACGCCAACCAGCACACCAGCGACCGCGCCTGCTGTCGGACAAACCATCAGCCTGACCAAACGCTGGCAACCCAATGCCGAGAGTTTCACGTTAGCGGAGATCGAGGCATTGTTTGATTTGCCGTTTAACGATTTGATTCATCGCGCCCAAACCGTGCACCGCGAACATCACGATGCCAACCGTGTGCAGCTATCAACCTTGTTGTCGATCAAAACCGGCGGCTGTGCCGAGGATTGTGGTTATTGCCCACAGGCCGCACGTTATCAAACCGGTGTTGACAACGAAAAAATGCTCGACGTGGCCGAGGTCGTGGCAACCGCGAAACTGGCCAAACAAAACGGTGCCTCACGTTTTTGTATGGGCGCCGCGTGGCGCGGACCCAAGCAACGCGATCTGGATCCGGTGTTGGAAATGGTGCGCGAAGTCAAAGCGCTGGGCCTCGAAACCTGTTGCACACTGGGCATGTTAAAAGATGGTCAGGCCGAACAACTTCGTGATGCCGGCCTCGACTACTACAACCACAACCTCGACACCGCGCCGGAATTTTACGGCGATATTATTTCGACACGTGAATACCAGGATCGCCTCGACACACTCGGCCGGGTGCGTAATGCCGGCCTCAATGTGTGCTGCGGTGGCATTGTTGGCATGGGCGAATCGCGCCGGGAGCGCGCCGGCCTCATCGCACAATTGGCAGCACTCACACCACAACCCGAGTCAGTGCCAATCAACTATCTGGTACAGGTTGAAGGCACACCGTTATTTGAAAAATTGCAGGGTAAAAAAGTCATCGACTGGACCGAGTTTGTGCGCACGGTTGCCGTCGCACGGATCACCATGCCAAAAAGTTTTGTGCGCCTGTCAGCCGGTCGCCAGGAAATGAACGAAGCCACGCAGGCCCTATGTTTTCTGGCCGGTGCCAATTCCATTTTTTACGGCGAAAAACTGTTGACCACCGGCAACCCGGATGTGGTGAATGACCGGGCGCTGTTTGAGAAGCTGGGGATTCAGCCGCTTTAGCAGTTTGTTGAAATTCTCGGTTTTTGCAAATGCATAAAATTTCCGACCTCTCAGAAAGCTCTGCAATCGATTTTCAGATCACCAGGAGGGATAACGTGACCCCGGAAATTCACTCTTTTCTCAGTAGGTATTAGAATTTCAACAAACTAGGGTGGCGACTTGG
>JANPNU010000167.1:0-2454 GCA_031427615.1 Burkholderiales bacterium | reverse complement strand
CAACCAAACATTCGCACCGTTGAAAGTGCGGAGGCGATATGGACTGCGGTGGCCCCTTGAGTATTGGCGACCACCACCGTTTCCTCACCAAATCCAGCACCAGCCGACAATTTTGATTTTGCATCGATGCGCGAAACAATGCCGCCACCCTGATCGGCAAGGGCGCTGATTGAACCATCATTGGCCGCCGCATAAATGATCTTGTCTCCCAACGACGGCGAAAACAGATATCCCTTTGCTCTGCCCACGCTTGCCGACCACTGCATCGAGATCGCCGAATCACGAATTTCCGCCAAGGGAGTCAGTTTCTTGCTACCGCCCAAAAAACCACAACCGCTGACGCCAGCCAGCATCAACATCACCGCCGCCATCCTGGCCGTACGGCTGTTGGAATCGTCGCTCTTTCTATTCACCATTGTCGCGCTCACTGCTTTGCTCCCGGACCGTCTTTGTCATCGGTTTTTTTATCGTTTGGTTTTTCAGTTGCGCCGCCAAAAGCATCCAGTTTCGCTTGTGAAATTGACTTCAGTGGACTGCGTTGCTCAGCTTTATCAACCGCCATTTCATAAGCCGCGCGGGCTTCGTCGCGTCGACCTTGTATGGCGTAAATATCACCCTTCAGGTCGGCGACCATCGACACAAAACCCGCGTCGTTGATGCTTGCAAGTATCTTCAGGGCGTCGTCATACTTTTTTTCGTCAACCAATACTGCTGCGAGGCGAATTTTTGCAATACTCCGATGCGATTCGCGGCCTTTTTCAACCACCCATTCCAGATGCTTTTTCGCCTGAGCCAGATCACCGCCGTCAAATGCCGCCTTTGCAGCCATTAATTGAACGTCCGTCGCGTAGAACGTCCTTGGATATTTTTCGGCCAACGCCACGGCGGCGTCTGAAAGTTTTTTCCAGTCTTTATTAACGGTCATTTCTTGCGCGACTTTTTGCACACTCATGAACAGAGCCTCTGCTTCGGCCGATTGTTTTGCTTGGTAATATTTCCAGCCCTGTGTGCCGGCCACTCCAAGGAAAAAAGCAATCAGCGCCGCATAGATCCACGTGCCCCATTTGTCCCACCAATCTTTGAGGGCGGCAATACGCTCCTGCTCTTCTAAATCGTAAGCTGACATTGAATGACGCCCTTCTAAAAAATATTGGTCAAAAATTAGTTCGTTGGCCGTTAAGCCGGAATTGCGTTTAATTTCAAGCGGTTTGTGCGTTCCAAATCAACGACACGGCCTCATCAAGCGATAAAACGCGCTGCTCCCCGGATTGCAGATCCTTGAGCGCCACTTTTTGCTGGGAAACTTCGTCCGAACCCAAGATGATAGCAAAGCGCGCGCCACTCGCATCGGCCTTCTTCATTTGTGATTTAAAACTTGCCACCACTTGCTCACCAGAGCCATGCACGGCGACGGCCAGACCCCGATCCCGCAATTGTTCCGCAAGTCGCCAAGCATGGCCGACTTCGTTGGCC
Organism: Burkholderiales bacterium; assembly: GCA_031427615.1. Lineage (GTDB taxonomy): Bacteria > Pseudomonadota > Gammaproteobacteria > Burkholderiales > Usitatibacteraceae > UKL13-2. Next base: position 981 of record JANPNU010000167.1, on the reverse strand, counting down.
CCGTACACGACATAAATATCAAGCAGATCCGGCAGCGTCGGCGGATTTTCGGCGAGCAGCATTAACACCCGTTCAACCCCGAGGCCAAAGCCACAAGATGGCGCGGCCTTGCCGCCCAACGCCTCAATCAATCCATCATATCGACCCCCGCCGGCAATAGTCAGCTCCCAGTCGGCGCCCTTGGCAATCCATTCGAACACGGTTCGATTGTAATAATCAAAACCCCGCACCAGTCTTGGATCAACCACATAGGCAACCCCGGCAGCATCCAGCAACGCCGTTACCCCTGTAAAATGCGCCCGCTCCGCATCACCAAGAAAATCAGCCAATTTTGGCGCGGCATTCACCAGCTCTTGCATGGCCGGATTTTTGCTATCCAGCGTCCGCAACGGATTGGTATGGAGGCGGCGTTTTGCGTCGGCATCCAGCGCGTCAATATGTGTCTCAAAATATGCGACCAGTGCATCGCGATGCGCGGCCCGTGCCGGTGCGTCGCCAATGGAATTGATGTGCAGTCGAACATCCTGAAATCCGAGCCGCTGCCACAGCCTTTTCAGCAAAATGATTTGTTCGGCGTCGACGTCCGGTCCGGCAAATCCCAATGCTTCCACATCAAACTGATGAAACTGCCGCGTACGACCCTTTTGCGGGCGCTCATGCCGAAACATCGGCCCGGAGGTCCAGATCCGTTTGGGCCCGTCGTACAAAATATTGTGTTCAATTGCCGCGCGCACCAAGCCCGCTGTTGCCTCTGGGCGTAACGATAGTTTTTCGCCATTCAAGCTGTCTTCGAACGAGTACATTTCTTTTTCAACTACGTCCGTCACTTCACCAAGTGAGCGCACGAACAGCGCGGTCGGCTCAACGATGGGTGACCGCATCAGACGATAACCGTACTGCTCGAATACGTCGCGCACGGTGTCTTCAAAAAATTGCCATATTGGCGAATCCGCGGGCAGCAGGTCATTCATGCCACGTACG
>JANPNU010000166.1:0-2896 GCA_031427615.1 Burkholderiales bacterium | reverse complement strand
CGCCCTGAGCGGCAACTTCCTGACGCCGGAGAACCTCTACAACATCGCCCAGCAGACGGCGGTGGTGGGCATCGTCGCCGCGGCCGTGGCGCTGATCATCGTGGCCCGGCAGATCGACCTGTCGGTGCCGCGTGGGCAGTTAAAGCCTGCCCACCCGACAAGATGATCATCTTGTCGATCAATACCTCGCGGCTTGCCGCGAGGTTGTTTATTGTTTGGAAAATTTCAAATGAGAGTGCTATGAAAAAAATCAACGTGGGTGTGATGATGGCTTGTGTGATGACAATGACTGGTGTATCGGCGCAGGTCTTGTCGAAGCCGGAAGTTGTCAACGAAAAAGCCGTGACAAAAATGGCCGGCGAAATTTCCGCCAAACGCATCGAAGCGTCCATCCGCAAATTGGCGGGTTTTGGCACACGTAATACCCTTTCTGAAACCGTCAGCGAAACCCGCGGCATTGGTGCCGCGCGTCGCTGGATCAAATCCGAACTCGACGCGTGTAACAAAACCAATGGTGGCCGTCTTGAAGTTGCCTTTGATACCCACATCGCACCGGTGTCGCCGCGCATCGCCAAGCCCACCGAATTAATGAACGTGGTGGCCACGCTGCCGGGCACACAAGCGGAATCCAAAGACCGCATTTACATTGTGTCCGGCCATTACGATTCGATGCCGACCTTGCCGACCGATGGCACCACCGACGCACCGGGTGCCAATGACGATGCATCCGGCACGGCAGCATCGATGGAGCTCGCTTGTGTGATGTCGAAATATCAATTTGACGCGACCTTGATTTTTATGGCGGTGGCCGGTGAGGAGCAGGGGTTGGTCGGCGCACGTTTATTTGCCAATCAAGCCAAAGCGCGCAATCTGAATATTGCCGGCATGATCACCAACGACATCATCGGTAACACCAAGGGCGCGGATGGCACCGTGATTAAGGACCGGGTGCGTTTGTTTGCCGAAGGCGTGCCACCTCAAAAAGACCTGCCGGATGAGGTCCTCACCGCATTACGCACCGGTGGCGAAAATGATTTGCCGACCCGGCAACTGGCGCGCCATATCAAATCTTCCGCGGATCGTTTTCTGAAGGACATCAAGGTCGATGTCATTTACCGGCGTGATCGTTATTTACGCGGCGGCGATCATTTTCCGTTTCTTGATCTCGGTTATGCCGCGGTACGGATGACCGAGCCAATTGAAAACTGGCAGCATCAGCATCAAAACCCGCGTGTTGAAAACGGCAAACATTATGGTGACTTGCCGGAGTATGTGGATTTTGATTACGTGGCGAAAGTGACCCGGGTGAATGCCGTGGCACTCGCGTCGTTGGCAATGGCACCGGCCAGCCCGGGCGAAGTACAAATGGAAACCATCCAACTCGAAAACAACACGACCTTGCGGTGGAAAGCGAATGCCGAGCCGGATATTGGCGGCTACAAAATTGTCTGGCGCGACACCACCGCGCCGTTTTGGCAACACAGCAAAGACGTCGGCATGGTCACCCGCGCCACCATTGATGGCGTCTCCAAAGACAACTTCATTTTTGGATTGGTTGCGTATGACAAGGATGGGTTTGAGAGTCCGGCGACGTATCCAACCCCATTTCGACTCCGCTAAATGGCTTGGTCAAACCGCCATTCTGCGGGCGGTTTCAGCCAAAAAAGTCCGAAAGCGCCCTGCCAGATTAGAGTTTGGCGAGGCGCACGGTGAGTGCGTTCACGTACGGTGCAAGGTGATGCATATTTAAATGGTTGCCACCTTCGATCTTGATCAGCTCGGACCCTGGCACCAGTGCATGCAGACGTGCGGCATGGTCATAGGTAATCAAGGTGTCGCGATCCCCATGCACAATCGTGATCGGCGCACGCACCTTTGACAGCCATTCGTTGGTGGTGAACGTGTATCGCATCAACGCGCCAGGCAGCCATGAATAATAATCACGCCGCATGGCATCGACATTAAAAAACGGCGAGACCAGTACCAGCCAGTCGGCCTCAACAGCGGGCTCAGTGGCTAACTTTGTCGCCAATGCGGCACCGAGTGAACGGCCGTAAATCACTCGCTTTTTGCCGGCGTATTGCGGTGCAATCTGCTGCCACGCCGTCAGCACATCGGCGTGTAATTCGGCTTCACTGGCAATGCTGCCGGTGCTTTTGCCGTAACCACGATAATCGATCATGAACAGGTCAAAATTATTCTTGCGATAAAAATCGGTGGTTGTTAACCATGAGGCCAGATTGCCGCCGTTGCCGTGCAGGAAAAAAATCACGCCCCTGGCGTTGGGCTGTTTAAAATGCAGCGCCGATAAGGTTGCGCCGTTGACTGGAATGCGGACCTCGGTGGTATCTGCGAGTGTGAATGTGTGATCTGCCGGTAATACGGTCGGCATAAAAATCAACCGCTCTTGACCGACATAAAACACGCCCACCACACCGGCATAAAGCAGCGCGCCCACCACGACCAATGAGGCAAAACCACGCGCCAGTTGATTGCGGCGCGCGGGGTTTGCGAACGGCGGGTTCGCGCCGTCGTCGCTGTCAGCCGTCTGGTTGGATTGGCTAGCCTGCATATTTCATGGGGGCATGTTCGAGAGTGGGTGAATGGGCGAGTGATTTTTTGCCTGATCGACCACGGGATAGCTGGCTATCCCACGGGAGGAAGGCGAAAAAGCGCCGTCCAGTCGCCCGCTATCGAGCGTGCAGCCCGTTTTATTTGCGAAGAAATGACAATGCAAATTGGATTTAATGTTCTTCATAGTGCACTCCCTGAGGAACCACGGGCGACCCAAGAAATATGCAGGCTAGTACTTGCCAAGGTAATCCATTTTGCCGACCTCAACGCCGTGGTGACGCAGGATGGTGTACGCCGCCATCATGTGAAAATAAAAATTCGG
>JANPNU010000165.1:0-2183 GCA_031427615.1 Burkholderiales bacterium | reverse complement strand
ACCCAGGCGAAGATGTTGCGCAGCGCTGTCGAGACGTTTCGGCTGGACGTTGGCCGTTACCCGACCACGCAGGAAGGCCTGGCGGCGCTGGTGACCAAACCTGCCGAATCGACCACGGCGTCACGCTGGCGCGGTCCGTATCTGGATGGCGATGTGCCGCTGGATCCGTGGAAAAACCCATACCAGTTCAGTGTCCCCGGCGCGGGCGGTCAGCCGTTTGCCTTGTACTCGATGGGCAGTGATGGCAAACGTGGCGGTGAGGGCGACGCGGCGGATATTGGGATTTTGCCGGCCAATTGACGGCCAAGTGTCGACAATCAACGGTATTTTTGATTTGGATAGGCGGAGGTCATGCATATGGGCACTTCTATAAATTCAAAATTCCCGTCATTCCCGCCCATCGACAGGCTCAGGGTAAACCGGGCAGTTGCCCGGGCGGGAATCCAATTTTCATGCGTAGCAATGACTTGCAAAACTTGGATTCCCGCCTGCGCGGGAATGACGGAATAGATAGAAGTGCCCAAATGCAAACAAACACTCACACCCTGTTGAAACAACTGTCCGGCAAATATATTTGGTGGAAAACACCTGATGAGGCCGTTGCGATGCCGGAGCGTGTCATCGCCCAAATCATGAATATCGGCGACTATGCCGATGTGCTGCTGGTGGCGGAGCAAGTTGGCGACGATGTTCTGCGCAAGGTACTTACGAGCGCCGAGATCGGCCAGTTCAGCGACCGCTCCTGGGTGTATTGGCATTACCGGCTTGGACTTGCCAAATTGGATAAAGTGCCTGCCCTACCCACACGCGCGCTGCCATGAGCCAGGCATTCAAAGCCCGCATGGAAATTCTTCCTCTTGCACAGAGGTTGCTTTGGCCGTCGCTAATGCCCGCAAGGCAGCTTGGTCTGGTGCTTTACGGCGGTACTGCCATTGCCCTGCGCCTTGGGCATCGACCTTCGATTGATTTTGATTTTTTCTCGGCGGAACCACTTGACCGCAATAAAATTCACGCCATTTTTCCGTTTATGGCCGAAGCGGTCGTTTTGCAGGATGAGGCAACTGCATTGACTGTCATCACAACCGCACCTCAAGGCGAAACGGCACACAGCCATGTGAAGGTATCGTTTTTTGGCGACATCGGTTTTGGCCGGGTGGGCGAGCCGCAATTGACCGATGATGGCGTACTGGAAATCGCGTCCCTGGAAGATCTGATGGCGACCAAGCTCAAAACTATTTTGCAGCGCGTGGAGGCCAAGGACTATCGGGATGTTGCCGCGCTGGTCAACGCGGGGGTCAGCCTGCCGCATGGGCTTGCCGCAGCCCGTGTGCTGTTCGGCGCAAGTTTTCAGCCGAGCGAATCACTCAAGGCGCTGGTGTATTTCAAGGGTGGTGATTTGCAGACCCTCACCGAGTCTGAAAAAACCACACTGGTTGATGCTGTTGGTGCGGTGCGCGGCTTGCCGGATGTGTCGATTGCATCCAAGCTGCTCATTGCGTAGACAACCACAGACTTGGATTCCCGCCTTCGCGGGAATGACGTGGCTATGGATGGCGGTTTATCGACTAATTTGCTGACCACTGAGCAATGGGTGTCATCAGCGACTGCATGTAGCACTGCTCCAGCGCGGCGCATAACGCCGCCGTATTCATCAACGCGGAATTTTGCATCGTATCGCGCAGGGTTTGGCGCAGCGCAATGAGTTGCTCACTTGCATTCGCCAGGCGAATGGCGTTATCGATAAATGATTGCACATCATTGGCAACCCATTCGCCCAAGCCCACCGCATTCAACACACTGCTCGACGCCCCGCCAAAGCCCCGCGGCAGAAACATCGAGGCCACCGGGGTGCCCATCCACAGGGAATCGCATACAGCAGTACCCCCCACCATCGGGAAACAATCGAGGTTGATGTCCACTGATGACAGCGCCCGAAAATAGGCTTCCGGTGCCAGCCTGGGCAGAAACGTGATGCGATTTCGTTTTACGCCTGCATGCGAAAAAGCGGCGCTGATTTGTTTTTGCAAATCCCGTGATGGTGCGACAAAAACGATGCGGCTGTCTGGCACCGCGGACACGATGGCTGCGTAAGACCGAAGTGCCGTCCCATTCAATTTGGCGGGGGCACAAAACCAGCCGAATGTCACATGGCCGTTTGTTTTCACTGGTGATGGCGCGACGGG
>JANPNU010000164.1:0-4807 GCA_031427615.1 Burkholderiales bacterium | reverse complement strand
AAGAAGCGCAAAAATACGGTATCATCGACCGCATATTGGAAAAACGCCCGCAGGCATGATGTTAGGTTCGAATGCGGGTTTAAGACTGGCGGCAATACCGGCAGTTACTGTGTGGCGGCTATGTTGCTTAAAATTTTTGTCGAGTGACAAGTAAGGGCGCGGCATGTCAGAAAAAACCGGCGAGAAATTATTGTATTGTTCCTTTTGCGGCAAGAGCCAGCATGAGGTGAGAAAACTCATCGCCGGGCCGTCGGTGTTTATTTGCGATGAATGTATTGACCTGTGCAACGACATCATCCGGGAAGAGGCGCAGGCCGATCCGAATGCCAAGGCCGCCAAGCATGAGCTGCCAACACCGCACGAAATTTGCAACATTCTTGATGAATATGTCATCGACCAGTTGCAGGCAAAAAAGATACTTTCGGTGGCGGTTTATAACCATTACAAACGGTTAAAAAATAGCCCAAAAGATTCGGAAGTTGAACTCGCCAAGTCAAACATTCTGTTGATTGGTCCGACCGGCTCGGGTAAAACATTATTGGCGCAAACACTTGCGCGTCTCCTCAATGTGCCTTTTGTCATCGCCGACGCAACAACCTTGACCGAAGCCGGCTACGTTGGTGAAGACGTGGAAAATATCATTCAAAAGCTGTTGCAAAAGTGTGACTACGATGTTGAAAAGGCGCAGCGCGGCATCGTTTATATCGATGAAATTGACAAAATTTCCAGAAAGTCTGACAACCCATCGATCACCCGTGACGTGTCAGGTGAAGGGGTGCAGCAGGCGTTGTTGAAGTTAATTGAAGGCACCATTGCCTCCGTTCCGCCGCAGGGCGGGCGAAAACATCCGAATCAGGAATTTGTGCAGCTCGATACCACCAATATATTGTTCATTTGTGGTGGCGCATTTAGCGGGCTGGAAAAGGTCGTTCAGAATCGGACGGACAAAGTTGGAATTGGATTTGGTGCGGATGTTCGCAGCGAAGAAGATCGTAACGCAACCAATGAGTTGTTGCGTGCAGTTGAGCCGGAAGATTTGATCAAGTATGGTTTGATTCCAGAATTTGTCGGCCGTTTGCCGGTGGTGGCAACACTTGAAGAGTTGGATATCAAGGCGTTGGTGCGTATTCTCACCGAACCAAAAAATGCGTTAACCAAACAATACGAAAAGTTGTTTGCAATGGAAGGCGTGTCGCTAGAGTTTCGTGAAACCGCGTTGTCTGCTATTTCCAAGCGCGCTTTGGAACGCAAGACCGGTGCGCGCGGATTACGATCCATCATTGAGCAGGCATTGCTCGACGTCATGTTTGACCTGCCATCAATGGCCAACGTCGAAAAAGTTATTGTTGACGAGGGCACGATCACGGGCGACCATAAGCCACTGTTGATGTATTCTGAACAACCCAAAGTGGTTGGTGCTGACTCATAAGATATTCTTTGCCGGGCTTGAATTCTTGGTTAAACGGTCGCAACTATATTGCGGACTCCTTTAAGTCACCATCGCCCGATTTTATGCCATTCCCATTGTTGAACAACCTATGACATCCACTGATAACGAACCGCAAATTCTTCCACTATTGCCGTTGCGCGATGTGGTGGTTTTTCCTCACATGGTTATTCCCTTGTTTGTTGGCCGCCCGCGTTCGATCAAAGCGCTGGAAGCGGCCATGGAGGAGGGAAAAAATGTTGTTTTGGTCGCGCAAAAATCAGCGGCCAACGATGATCCGACACCCAAGGATTTGTATGACGTTGGTTCGGTCGCATCCATCCTGCAGATGTTGAAACTTCCGGACGGCACGGTCAAGGTGTTGGTTGAGGGGATCCATCGGGCGCGTATCAACCATGTCCTGACCGTCAAAGAAAACTACGAAGCTGATATCACGCCGATTTTGCTGGCGGAAGCGGACAACAACGAAATTGAGGCCATGCGCCGCAGTTTGTTTGGTCAGTTTGATCAGTACGTCAAACTCAACAAAAAAATTCCGGCCGAGGTGTTGACATCATTGTCGGGAATTGAAAGCGCCAGCCGATTGTCTGATACGATTGCCGCACATTTGCCTCTGAAACTCGAACAAAAGCAGCAAATTCTTGAAAATTTTGATGTGCCTCTGCGTCTTGAGCAATTGCTTGGATTGATCGAGACCGAAATTGATATTTTGCAGGTTGAGAAGCGGATTCGTGGGCGCGTTAAACGGCAGATGGAAAAATCGCAACGCGAGTATTACCTCAACGAGCAGGTCAAAGCGATTCAAAAAGAGCTGGGTGAGACCGAAGAGGGCGCGGATGTTGACGAACTGGAGAAAAAAATCAAAGGCGCGCATATGCCCAAAGAGGCGCGTGTCAAGTGTGAGGCAGAGCTAAAAAAGTTGAAGTTGATGTCGCCCATGTCGGCGGAAGCGACAGTGGTCCGAAATTACATCGACACGGTGGTGAATTTGCCGTGGAAGAAAAAATCCAAGGTCTCGTCCGATTTAGCCAATGCGGAAAAGGTGTTGGATGAAGATCACTATGGCCTGGAAAAAATCAAAGAACGAATTGTTGAATATCTTGCCGTGCAAGCGCGGGTTGAAAAGCTGAAGGCACCAATTTTGTGTTTGGTGGGTCCGCCCGGGGTCGGCAAAACGAGCCTGGGGCAATCCATTGCCAAAGCGACCAATCGGAAGTTCGTCCGGATGTCGCTCGGTGGTGTGCGGGACGAGTCCGAAATTCGCGGGCATCGCCGCACTTATATTGGTTCGATGCCGGGGAAAATTCTGCAGAACATGACGAAGGTCGGGGTACGGAACCCGCTTTTTTTGCTTGATGAAGTGGACAAAATGGGCATGGATTTCCGTGGTGATCCGGCCAGCGCCCTGTTGGAAGTATTGGATCCGGAACAAAATCACACATTTCAAGATCACTACGTCGAAGTGGATTTTGATTTGTCAGACGTGATGTTTGTGGCGACGTCGAATTCCTATAACATTCCGCCAGCTTTGTTGGACCGGATGGAAGTCATACGTTTGTCCGGTTATACCGAGGACGAAAAAGTACATATTGCCCGTCAATATTTATTGCCGAAGCAAATGAAAGCCAACGGCGTGAAGGAAAATGAGCTCGGCATTGCCGATCACGCGTTGCGCGACATTGCCCGCTACTTTACGCGTGAGGCGGGTGTGCGGGGAATGGATCGCGAGATTGCCAAGATTTGTCGCAAAGTCGTCAAAACCCACCTCACCAAGCCCAAGCATGGCAAGTCACTCGTCACAGTGAAAAATCTGGATAAGTATCTCGGTGTTCGCCGCTATTCGTATGGCATTGCCGAGAAGACCAATCAAATCGGTCAGGTGACCGGATTGGCATGGACCGAGGTCGGGGGCGAATTGCTGACAGTGGAAACGGCAGTATTGCCTGGTAAAGGCGTGATCAAGCGCACCGGCAAACTCGGCGACGTGATGCAAGAGTCCATTGAGGCCGCCATCTCTGTTGTTCGTGCGCGTGCGAAATCATTAGGTATTGCTCACGACTTTTACGAAAAAAATGATTTGCATGTACATTTGCCTGAAGGTGCGACCCCCAAGGACGGGCCTTCTGCTGGCATTGCCATTGCCACCGCGCTTGTTTCGGTGTTGACGGGTATTCCGGTGCGCTGCGATGTGGCAATGACCGGTGAGATCACATTGCGGGGTGAAGTTTTGCCGATCGGTGGATTAAAGGAAAAATTGCTGGCCGCCGCGCGTGGTGGCATTAAGACCGTATTGATTCCTGAAGAAAATGAAAAGGATCTCGTGGAAATTCCAATCGAGATTACCCGTGATCTTAAAATCCTTCCGGTGCGGTGGATCGACAAGGTATTAGAACTGGCATTGGAGCGAAAGCCTGTTCCCTTGGTCGATGCGGATCACTCGATTGCAGGCAGCGAAGTCGTTGCTAAAAACGAAACAAAAAAGGACGAGAAACCGATTGTGACCAAACATTGATCGTGTCCCGGTGATAATTAGCAGCAGCGTTAATTTGCGATAATTTTTCCGCATGCCAATAAGCGACGCAACAATATTTGTATTCGAATATATTGCAGACAGATCATCTGGGCTCTTCAGAAATTTTTCTTGACACAAACGACCGCGAAACGCTATAAAATAAGCTTCGTCCATTGGCGATCAAGTGTTTCCAATTATCGAAAGACGCAGACGGCAGTCTCCCAAAATTGCCGTCACCATTTTTCAGCAACAACCATTCATGCCACGTGTACGGCGTGAGCGGAAAATTAAATACAGAGGGGTTTCCATTGAATAAGACTGAGATGATCGAAGCGGTATCAAAATCTGCCGATATTTCCAAAGCGGCAGCTGGCCGTGCTGTTGAAGCAGTGATTGCTGCTGTGCGTGGATCGTTGAAAAAAGGCCAAATGGTCACCATGGTTGGCTTTGGCACGTTTTATGTTGGCAAACGCGCCGCGCGCGCAGGCCGCAATCCGCGGACCGGCGCGGCAATCAAGATTAAGGCAGCAAAAGTTCCAAAGTTTCGGGCTGGTAAAGCACTCAAAGATGCGCTAAACTAGCAGACTTTTCCGGGTGCTTAGCTCAGCTGGTAGAGCGTCGCCCTTACAAGGCGAATGTCGGGGGTTCGAGCCCCTCAGCACCCACCAGTCGTCTTGGAAAATGTTGTTAGTGTCGTTGCAGCTTTGGAGTGGTAGTTCAGTTGGTTAGAATACCGGCCTGTCACGCCGGGGGTCGCGGGTTCGAGTCCCGGCCGCTCCGCCAAAGTAGTCATATAAATCAATGACTTAGAACAACGCCCGACTTAATCAGTCGGGCTTTTTTATGCC
>JANPNU010000163.1:0-7811 GCA_031427615.1 Burkholderiales bacterium | reverse complement strand
ACATATCCATCGGAAAAAAATTGTCGTGGTCTATTTGCGCGGCGCGCGGGGCGAGGGTGTCGTCGCATAATCGTTTGGCGACGTCACGCAGCGCGTCGATGTCTTCGGATAGGTGGGTGTCGAAGATCATCGTGCCCCCATGCGTATGGCACCATCGAGTCGAATCACGGTGCCGTTCAACAGTTCATTTTCGACAATGTGTTTGGCCAGCGCCGCGTACTCCTCGGGTTTCCCCAGACGCGGCGGAAACGGCACCTGTGCGCCGAGGGAAGCGCGAATGTCCTCACTCATGCCGGCGAGCATGGGGGTGTCAAAAATACCGGGGGCGATGGTCATAACCCGAATGCCGAATTTCGCCAGCTCACGGGCGATTGGCAGGGTCATGCCATTCACACCCGCTTTGGAGGCGGCATAACCGGCCTGGCCGATCTGGCCTTCAAACGATGCCACTGATGAGGTATTGATAATCACACCACGCTCACCGGATGCGTTGGGTGTCTGGGTGCTCATGGCGTGGGCGGCGAGACGAATGACGTTGAAGGTGCCGATCAGATTGATATTGATGGTGCGCGCAAAATTGGCGAGCACATGCGGTCCGGTTTTTCCCACCACCCGTTCGCCCGGGGCAACACCCGCGCAATTCACTGCACCGTGACATCCGCCAAAAGCCGACAGACACAAATCGACCGCCGCTTGCACACTGGCTTCGTTGGTCACATCGGTTTCGATAAAACGGGCGCTGGCACCGATTTCTGCGGCGGTTTTATTACCGGCATCTTTATTGATGTCGGCAATAACAATATTGGCACCATTGGCGGCAAATAGTTTCGCCGTGGCCGCACCCAAGCCGGAACCGCCCCCGGCGACTAAAAACGTATGATCTTTACATTGCATGAACAATAAACCTATCGTGAGGAAAGTAAGCAGACTGAGCAAAATTATAGACTTCTCAGCCCCTGATCGCGTCCAAACAGCGGTAAAGATTGATGATTACGGTGCTTTTCCGGCCTGAATTGGTCCCTCACCGGCAAGTGGCGTCGGCTCTCGCTTTAGCCTTTCCCAGACACGTTTGAGAATCCCTTCGGCGTCATCCACATAGGTGTACACCGCCGGCACCACAATCAAACTCAACAGCGTCGAGGTCACCAGCCCGCCGATCACCGCCACCGCCATCGGCGAGCGAAACGATGGATCCGCGCCAAAGCCAAGTGCAATCGGCAACATGCCAAAACCCATGGCCAGCGTGGTCATGACAATCGGCCGGGCGCGTTTGTGACAGGCATCAATCAGCGCATCAAATCGCGACAACCCATGATCACGACGGGCAAAAATGGCGTATTCGACCAGCAGGATCGAATTTTTAGTCACCACACCCATCAACATTAACAATCCGATGAGCGACGGCATGGAAAAACTTTTGCCGGTCAACAGTAACAAGATGAACGCGCCACCAATCGACAAAGGCAGGGCGGCGAGAATGGTGAAGGGTTGCATGAAGTCACGAAATAGCAGCACCAACACCGCAAAAATACTAAGAATGCCAATCACCATCGCCAAACCAAAACTGGCGAACAGTTCCGCCATCATTTGGGTGTCGCCAAATTCGGCCTGTTTCACGTTTGGCGGCAAATTTTTCATGGTTGGCAATAACATCGCTTCGTTGTAAACGCTACCAAGCTCACGGCTGCCCAGTTCCACATCAAACGTGACCTGACGATTGCGGTCAAGCCGGTCGATTTGCGCCGGACCGCTGCCAACTTCAACACTGGCGACTTGTTTTAACATCACCGGGCCGTTTTTGCCGGGCACGAGCAGGCGCTCGATCGCCGCCAGATCAGCGCGGGTGGCAATGGGCAATTGCACCCGAATCGGAATCTGCCGTTCACTGACATTAAACTTCGGCAGATTTTGGCTGTAGTCACCGCTGGTCGCCACCCGTACGGTTTCACCAATGGCATCTGCGGAAACGCCCATATCCGCCGCGCGGGCAAAATCTGGCCGCACAATAATTTCCGGTCGCACCAGGCTGGCGGTGGACGCAACATTGCCCACGCCTTGCAAGGTGCGCAGATCGCGCTCCAAATTGCGCGAAGTTTGCAACAGCGCGTCCGGATCTTCGGATTGCAACACCAATTGCATTTTGACGCCGGTATCTTGCGGGCCGACCGAGATGCGCACACCCGGTTGATCAGCGAGTTTTTGGCGCAACTCCGTTTCAATATCTTGCTGCCCACGTGATCGATCGTTGCGATGGGTCAGCAAAACGGTCAGCGCCGCTTTGCGTGCTTCGGCCGCCACACCGATGGCAAAGGCATCACCCGCGACCCCGCCGCCCACCGAGCTGAAAACGTGTTTGACGTCTTTGACAGCAACAGCAATCAGGCGTGCGTGTTCAGCGGCCGCAAAGGTCTCGTTGAGTGTGCTGCCGGGCGGCAAATCAATATTAATAATGGTTTGGGCACGATCCGCAGTCGGTACAAAGCCTTTTGGCAACAACGGCACCAGCGCCAATGAGCCGATAAAAAACAGCGTGGAGGCAATGGCGGTTACCAGTCGATGATGAATACACCAGCCCACCCAGCGCAAGTATTGGGTCATGATGACGCCGTCTTTTCGTTTGCCTTCGATCATCGGCTTTAATAAATAGGCCGACATCATCGGTGTCAACAACCGCGCCACCACCAGCGAGGCAAAAATCGCCAACACGGCCGTCCAGCCAAACTGCTTAAAAAATTTGCCGGGAATTCCGGCCATAAATGCCGTGGGCAAAAATACCGCAATCAACGCGAAAGTGGTGGCGATCACCGCCAGGCCGATTTCATCGGCCGCCTCGCGTGCGGCAACCAGCGGCGATTTGCCCATACGTAAATGGCGGGTAATATTTTCAATTTCAACGATCGCGTCGTCAACCAGAATGCCGACCACCAACGCCAACGCCAACAGGGTGACGGTATTGAGCGTAAAGCCGAACAAATACATGCCCAGGAAAGTTGGCACAATCGACAGCGGCAGGGCCGAGGCGGCGACCAGTGTTGCGCGCCAATCGCGTAAAAAAAACCACACCACAATCACCGCCAGCACCGCGCCTTCGATCAATAAAATCATCGAGCCGGAAAAATTTTCCTCGACCGGCCAAACATTATCGATTGCCTCAACAATTTTGACAGTTGGATGCGCCAGTCGCAGGGTCTCGATGGCGATACGCACCCCGGCTGCGGTGGTGACCTCTGATGCGCCCTTGGTGCGGCTGATTTCAAACGCAATCACGCGTTTGCCGTCCAACAACGCAATGACACGGCGTTCGGCAGTGGTATCCGCCACTGCGGCGATTTGATCAAGTCGAACACGTCTGCCATCGGTGAGTGGAATATCGAGCGCGGCCAGTTCCGCCACGGTTTTGACCGTGGCAATGGTGCGCACTGATTGTTCGGCACCACCCACGTCACCACGACCACCGGGCACCTCCTGCTGCACCCGTCGCAATTGACGGGAAACATCCGCAGCTGTCACACCCATCGATGACATTTTGGATGGATCCAATTCGACCCGAATTTCACGCGTGGCTCCCCCCAGGCGGGCGACTTTGCCAACACCCGGCACAGCCAGAATTTGTTTGGTCATGGCATTGTCAACAAACCACGAGGTGGCCTCTTCGTCCATCGACGCCGACGACACTACATAAGTCATGATCGGTCTGCCAGCCGACGACACCTTTGAAACCAACGGGTCGCGCAATTCAGCGGGTAAATCCGCCCTGACCGAACTTAGCGCGTCGCGGACTTCATTGGTCGCTTCGCTGGCGTTTTTTTCGAGGTTAAATTCAACGTTGATGCTGACGGTGCCGTCGAGAATATTGGTGTAAATATGTTTCACACCCTGCAGTGTTGCCAGCGAATTTTCGATTTTGCGGGCGACTTCCGTTTCGAGCTGGGCAGGTGCCGCGCCGGGCAGGGCCGCCACCACCGTCACCATCGGCAATTCAATATCCGGAAAATCCTGCACGCCGGACATCTTAAAACTGACCACACCGGCGAAGGTGAGCAGAATAAAAAAAACAATTGCCGGAATCGGATTATTGATGGACCAGGTAGAGAAATTCATGACCGGCCCGGTTATTTTTTGGCAGCGGTTTGATTGGCCGGCACTACTTTGACCAAATCACCGTCGTTCAAAAACCCAGTGCCTTGGGCGACAATCACGCTGTCGGCGTTGAGGCCGTCGCGAATTTCAACACTGTCTGGAAAGCGCCGTCCTGCCTGGACTTTTACCTGTTGCACACGATTGTCCGGCTGGATGACAAATACATAAGCGAAGCCATCCCGCACCACCACGGCTTGTGGTGGAATCGTCAATCCATTGGTTGGTGCCAATACAAACTCACCACGGGCAAACATGCCGGCCTTGGCGTGGCGGTTGGGCGCCAGGTCAACAAAAACCTGGACATTGCGGGTAAGCAGGTCGACTGTCGGCGCGATCATGCGCACGGTGCCGGTGACCGAGTCACCGGCTGGTGTGATGACATTTACTTTTTGGCCCCTGGCAATTTTTGCCAGCTCCGACGACGTGACTTCGGCACGCCATTCCAATCGATTTTTTCGTACCAGTCGGAATAGTTCCTGACCGGACTGCACCACGGCGCCGACGGTCGCCAGTCGGGCAGAGAGGGTGCCGTCGTCCGGCGCCACCACTTGGGTGTTGGTCAATCGTAGCTGGCTGACTCTGGCCATGGCACGCGCTGCGGCAAGTCGGGCTTCCGCCGTTTTTGCGGCGGTCAGGTATTGATTGATTTGTTGCACCGACATGGCGCCGGTTTTATCAAGCGTGCTGGCGCGATCCGCGTTGGTTTGTGCGTCGGCGAGCGCCGCTTCCGCCTCGGCAACACTGGCGCGCGATTGGGCCAATTCGGCTTCCACCACCTCCGGTGCAAATGTCGCCAACAATTGCCCTTTGCTGACCACATCGCCAACATTGACCCGCACGTCTTGAATTCGTAGTCCGGCAACTTCGGCACCAACAATGGCCTCCTGCCACGCGGCAATATTGCCGCTGGCATTAAAGATCGCGGTAATCGTCGCACTGGTTGGTTTGATGGCGGTGACCGTCAACGCGGGCTTGGCGTTTTTGGTTTCGGCGGACGTGTTTTTTTCATCTGCCGCATTGCTGCTGGTTGCAATCAAACCGGCCGCCACTATCACGGCAATCACGCCAACAATGAGCGCGGCACGCTGCCACGATTGCAAATTACGGTTTAGATTCATTGGGCTCATCTTGTTCATTATTTGATATCCCTGGCCAGGCTTGTTACTTGTGAATTCGGTTTGGCTTCGCGCCAACCACCGCCAACGGCTTTGTACAACGCGATCCACGCCGTGAGTCGTTCCCTTGTCACGGCGACCGATACCCCCTGTGCGAGCACCACTGCGCGACGCGCTTCTTCAAGCTCGGTCACACTGCCGGCACCGGCTTTGAGACGTGCCTCGGCGGCCGCTAAAAAAGATTGGTAGCCTGCGAATGCACGGCTGGTATCACGCTCGCGTTTGGCCGCGCTGTCGAGCCGCACCAATGCTTCTTCGACTTCGCGTACGGCTCGCAGTGTTTTGCCTTTGTAAACCGCGAGTGATTCATCGTAGCGGGCGCGGGCAATGTCAACATTTGCGGCACGCCGTCCCATATCAAAAATGGGCAGGGTGATGGCCGGGCCATAATTCCACGTACGTCCTTGACTGGCCGGGCCGGTACCACTGAATTCGCTGAAACCGATGCTGCCGGTCAAGGTGATGCGTGGAAACCGGTCAGCAATGGCCACGCCGATGTCCGCCATGGTGGCGGCCAACTCGTGCTCTGCGCGGGCGACATCCGGGCGTTGTGAAAGGGTCTCGGCAGGAATGGCGGTGATCACGAACGATATTGGCGTTGGCACCACACCATGCCGTAATTTGAGGCTTTGGCGCAGCAGCGGTTCGCTGGTCGCGGTCAACTCGGCAAGAGTTTTGACAATGATGTTGCACTCGGCCTGTTGTTGAATCCATCGTGCATTGGCCTCGGCGGCACTGGCGTCCGATAATTTTGCATTGGCCGGTGCTTCAAATCCGGCATTGGTCTTGAGTGTGATCAATCGGGCCGATTCTGCGCGAGACTTTGCATCAATTTCATAACCGCCAAGCAATACTTCGCAGGTGCGTAAATTGACGTAATGATGGGCGACCTCGCCGGCAATGGAAACGCGCGCGTCATGCCAATCGGCTTCGCGTGCATCGATGCGTTGCTGGGCGGCTTGCCGGCCACGTCGCCCACCACCAACCACATCCAATTCCCAGACGGCATCAAGACTTAAATTACGCGAACGTTGCTCGGCAAGGCTTGCGCCAGTGTCGGCATTCTGGCCGGCCTGCCCGCCCTTGCTGCGGATGTCATTGGCATTGGCGGTAAACGCCGGAAACAGCACCGATGTAATGCTTTGGTAACTGGCGCGTGACTGGCGGATACGTGCGGCCGCCTGTGCAATGGTGGTGTTTTCCCGTTCGGCATTGTCGATTAATTCGACCAACACCGGGTCATTCCATTGTGCCCACCAATTGATCAGCGAAGTGGTTTGGCCGTCATGCGGGAGTGGGGCGACCCAATGGGCGGCGTGTTGAGAGGCCGGTCGGACGTAGTCCGGGCCGACCGCACAAGCGGTGAAGGTGGATGCAACAGCCATTGCCAAGCTGAGTTTGAACGTCGTGGTTTTCATTTGCGTCATTTCGTTTTCCTGGCAGACAGATTTTTGGCAGTCGTTGCTTTGGAACGTGATGCCGACGGCGGCTTTTCATCTAGGCCTTTGGCCAAAATCTGATCAAACGCACGTTGCAAAATTCGCGTGGAGCGATCGAGTGACTCCGGCGTTGAATCACCCAGGTCGAGAATCACTGAGCCGACGTAGGCGGCGTGAAACAACTCGATGTCGGCCATGTTGATTTTTAAGCCGAGTTTGAGAAACATGGCCAGCAGGCGTTCGCGGTTGGTGACTTCAAAACTTGCCAGCCAGGTCTTGATTTGATCGTCTTCGTCTGATGCCACCACCAAGGCGCAGATCAAACGGGCAAATCGGCGATCCGACAAGTCGGCAACAAATATGCTGCGCGCGGTTTTTAATGTCAGTGTGCCGGCGTCAATACTGTCGGCCATGATTTCGAGCATGGCGTTACAGCCATACGAGGCGGTTTCACGCAACAGGTCATTCCGGGCGGGGAAGTAGTAGGTGATGTGGCTTTGCCGAACGCCGGCTTTTTTAGCAACCTTTGTTTGTGTGAGCGCGCCAAAACCATCGTCGTTGAGAATTTCCATGGCCGCATGCAGGATGCGTACGCGAGTGGTCGCCGGTGCGGGTAGGGCCGCGATGGCGTCGGGGAAAGTAATCGGCGCGGCCAAACTGGCCGGTTGAGCGGGCGATACGGCGGGCGATTTTTTTCGAGTTGGTTTGGGTAACATTTGGTAACTTTACCAAAAAAATTGGTTAAATTACCAAACAAGGTTAAACGCACGCCAAACAAGCGCGGGGCATGTCAAATATTTTTGCTGGTTGTTGCTTCGGCAGAAATCACCGCGCGATCCCGTCCCCCATTTTTCGCTTCGTACAGTGCACGATCCGCGCGACTGACCAATTCGGACGCGCCGATATTGGTGCGCGCTTCGGCGATGCCGATGCTGATCGTGACCGCTCGATGACGCCACGGGAAGGCGCGGAATCCATCAAGAATACGACCCGCAATTGCGTAGGCCTGACTGGCATCGGCGTCAGGAAGCAGGAGGGCGAATTCTTCGCCGCCATA
>JANPNU010000162.1:0-1798 GCA_031427615.1 Burkholderiales bacterium | reverse complement strand
AACCACTGACCGCACCGGAAACGGACTGTTTCGTATTGACGATGCGGAGAATCTTCCCAGCCTGGCGACCGGTCAGACAAGCTACTCCCCTTTGGAAAATTTACTTCTGATCCATTTGCCAAATAAACGCCAGCAAACGCCGACATTATGCCTGAGCACTCGCCTATTTGGATCAATAATTCGATAAAAAAACCAATATATACAAGCAGATCCATCAATAATTATGGAATCCTGCCATTAGTGGACGGATGACTGGCTGCATTCCAAGTGTGTGTCGTAAACAAGAATGATTCTTGTTACAATCCGCGCGTGACTGTCAACCTATTCAATCTAAAAAATCTTGGCGTCGTGCCAGGCATGCGTGCGTTCGCGATTGCGATTGCCGTTCTGTTTTCAATTCCGGTGATCGCCATTGGCCTGAGTTTGTTCCAAGCCGATAGTGGTGCTTGGGCCCATATCCGCGCAACGACACTCACGGATTTGTTAACCAATTCCCTGTTATTGGTGCTCCTGGTTGCCGCCGGTGCAGGTGTGATTGGCACCAGCACCGCCTGGCTGGCATCACGATACGACTGGCGCGGACGCCGCCAACTCGAGTGGCTGCTGGTTTTGCCGCTTGCCATGCCGGCCTACGTGACCGCCTATGCGTACACCGACTTGTTGCAATACGCCGGACCCGTGCAAACATGGCTGCGCGAATTTTTTGCGTGGCAGGCAAAAAGCGATTATTGGTTTTTCGAAATTCGTTCGCTGGGCGGTGCCGCCGCCCTGCTGACGCTGGCGCTTTATCCTTACGTATATTTGCTCGCCAGAGTCGCTTTTCTTGATCAATCCGCGTCACTACTCGAGGCCGGTCGCACCTTTGGTTATCGACGGAGTTGGCTGTTTTGGAAGGTGTCCCTGCCCTTGGCGCGTCCGGCGATTGTTGCTGGCATGGCGTTGGTGATGATGGAAACCCTTGCCGATTACGGCACGGTTTCGTACTTTGGCGTGAATACCTTTACCACCGGAATATTTTCTGCTTGGTTTGCACAATCGGATCGAGTTGCGGCCGCAAAACTTGCCAGCCTGTTGCTGATTTTTGTGGCGTTTGTCCTGCTGTTGGAAACCAAGGCGCGTCAGCAGGCAAGATACACTGACCTACGCGGAAAAACCCCCAATCGAACCCCGCTCACCGGCTACGCGGCATGGGGGTCAAATTTAATTTGTGCACTGCCGATAATGGGTGGTTTTTTACTGCCGCTTTGGTTGCTGGCCAGATTGGCGTTGCAAGACGCAGAGGCCAGCTTGGTGTTTGCACAGTTTGATGAATTTGGCACCCTCGCGTGGAACAGTTTTTCCCTGTCGGCAATGACGGCATTGATTGCCGTCACCATCAGCCTGTTGCTGGCTTATGCCGGATTTCGCAGCCAAACCGGCATCAGCTGCGGCTATCGTGATGGCGGCAAAATGGTGATTAATCTGGTCAATCGTCTGGTTGGGTTGGGCTACGCGGTACCCGGAATGGTCATCGCTGTCGGTATTCTGATTCCGGTGACGATGCTTGATCATCGGCTGGCGGATGCATTATCCGCATTGTTGGGCCGCGACACCGGCCTGATACTCACCGGTGGCATCGCCGTTTTGATTTATGCCTATTTGATTCGTTTCCTTTCGATCAGTCTGCAGACCTGTGAAGCAGGATTTGCAAAAATTTCACCTGGCATGGATGACGCCGCCCGATCACTGGGCGCAGGAAATCGTGAAGTCGCCTGGCGCATTCACGTGCCCCTATTAAAAACCAGTCTGATCACGGCCG
>JANPNU010000161.1:0-1679 GCA_031427615.1 Burkholderiales bacterium | reverse complement strand
GATGCCCAGCCACATGCCAAGACCCAGCAGCGCGTACTGTTTGTCCAGCACCGCGTCGTAGCCACCTGCCAGACCCATGCTCAGGGCTTCACCGGAGTAACCACGGACGCCCGCGATCGCCAGGCCCATCAGGACGGTGATCAGCGCTGACCAGCGGAACCAGAACAGCGCCTCCGGGGCGATGTACTTGCTGACTGCCGGCTTCAGCTCGACCGGGATTTGCGGCATCATCCGGATCTGGACGAAGTTAAAATAGTACAGAAGCCCGATCCACAGGATGCCGAAGAAGACGTGCAGCCAGCGGAAGACGGCCTGGATGAAGCCTGCGCCGGTCCCTTGCGGCCCCGTTGCGTAGGCGGCGACGATAACCAGCGACAGCAGAACGCTGAGGATGATGGTGTTTCGGAAATTGGCGAGTAAGCCAGCCATGATGTTGCCCTTTGAATCCCTGCCCTGACGATCACCTATAGGGGGTTTTGCGACAGTCTGGAAGCAATCCTGCCGTCAGCGGCGGACGCAGGGTTGCCGCAGCGCCCGACAAGCCAATCAGCCTTGGCATCTTTCGTACGAATCCGGCTCATATGTACTGGTCGATGATCGGAGTTCAGCCAAATGGGCAAACAAATATTCGAAGCGCGTACGGCTAACGCCTTGCAATCTGGCACACCAAAGTTCACTGTACGTTCTCTCGCATCAGGCGAATGGATCGAGCGCGGAATCGACGTCAATGACTAGGCTTACTGCCATCGATCTATTCTGCGGTGCTGGCGGGCTTTCCGAAGGGTTCCGACAAGCTGGCTATGACGTCCTCGCAGGCAACGACTACGACACAGCGGCTGGCGAGACATTTTCCCGGACCCATAGCGAGGCCCGCTTTCTGCCCGGGCCTATCCAGAACTGGAGTGTTGCCGACTTCCTCAAAGGTGCAGGCGCAACTGAAATCGGGCGCGATGCCGGATGAAATGCGCTCGCACCGCGATGCCCTGCTTTACAACCCCGACCGCAATACCCTGCTGGTGAAAGCCTGCGAGGCGGCGGTGGCGGAAACGCATACGTCGCTCCCGCTATTGTTTTTTCAGGCAGGTGCGTGGCCGAATAAAGCGACGGCGCAGCACGACTATCACGTCGGCAAATTTCTGGCCGATTATTTTCCGCGCGGCCGCGACTATATGGGCAAACTCGATGCGCCGGTCGAGTCGCTGGTCGATACCGTTGCCGCCGAACAATTGCCGGTGGCAAACGTGCGCGCCTACAGCATCGACGACGCGACCACGACCGAAATCGACGATGCGTTCTCGATCAATCGCCTCGACGCCGAGAACGTCGAAATCGGCATTCACATTGCGGCACCCGCGCTTTTTTTCGATAGCGAAAACGCGCTGGAAAAACTCGCCAATGACCGCCTCTCGACAGTGTATTTCCCCGGCGACAAAATCACCATGCTGCCCGCCGCCGCGATTGTCCATGCGACGCTCGCCGAAGGCAGAACCTGCGCCGCCGTTTCGTTTTACGCGACATTTTCAACCAAAAATTTTGCGCTCGTCACTTCGCGCTCGGCGATCGAACGCGTGCACATCGAAAAGAATTTGCGCATCGGTGACCTGGAAAATTATTTCGATGAAACCGCGGTCGGCAACGGCGTCGCTCAGGGCGTGTTTGGCGAAGAGCTGATTTTGTTG